>JABGZB010000412.1 GCA_018674955.1 Verrucomicrobiota bacterium
GCCCCGATCATTCCCAAGAGCCGTCTCACAGTGGCCTCCTTTCTTAAGGGCCGTGGCTACCACACCGCCTGCATCGGCAAGTGGCATCTCGGCATGAAGTGGGTCGATGGAATGCCGGGCACGGAAAAGCAACTTCCCATTGGCGCCCGGCTCATCGATGGCCCCAACGCGCTCGGCTTTGATTATTTCTATGGCTTTACCCACGCCCGCAACATCGGCTCGATCATTGAGCAGGACAGGGTGGTGGCCAACGTGAAGGGAATCGAGAACCAGCCGCTGATGATCGGCAAGGCCGTCAAGTACATCGAGGAGCGTTCCAGGGTGAAGAAGCCGTTTTTCCTCTATTTCCCCATGTGCCCGCCCCACAGCCCGATTGTTCCGGCGGCCGAGTTCGCCGGCAAGAGCGGGATCCCCGGCAAGGAGGGCAAATACGCCGACTGGGTCTATCAGGGTGATCACATGCTGGGCCAAATCATGGATGCGCTGAAACGAACCGGTCAGGAAAAGAATACCCTTCTCATTGCCACCGGCGACAACGGTGCGGCCAGACGGCCCTATCCTCCATTGAGGGAGGCCAAAAGCAGCATTTACGAAGGCGGCCACCGGGAACCTTTCGTGGCCCGTTGGCCGGGTAAAATTAACGCTGGCTCCGTGAACCACGATGTCATTTGCCTGAACGATCTTTTTGCGACTTGCGCGGACATCATTGGTGATAATTTACCCCCCGACGCTGCCGAGGACAGCGTGAGTATCTTGCCCGGGTTGCTTGGGAAAACGACCGGGCCAATTCGTGAGGCGACCATACATCAGGCACCTGCTGGCCTGGCGATTCGACAGGGGCCTTGGAAACTCGTCATGTATCGAAATGGTAACCGCGAGCTCTATAACTTGAAGGACGACATCAGTGAAACTAGGGATCGTTCCAAGACCAATAGGGAAGTGGCGGGGCGATTGGAGAAGTTGATGCAAAGCTACATCGACCGCGGTCGCAGTACACCGGGCCCGGTGCAGAAAAATGAATTTGAACTTCCGTTTGGCAACTCTGGGACAAAGAAACGAAACAAGAAAAAAAATTCATCCAAAGGGAAATAAAACCATGAGAATCACGCTGACCATTCTGCTGGCATCATTGCTTGTTCCTAACACAGGGAAAACCGCTGCGTTAACTGGGGATCGACCTAATATTCTGTTTATCATTGCCGATGACCAGTCGCCGTTTGACCTGAAGATTTACAACCCAAGGTCGGCGCTCCAAACGCCGAACATCGACCGTCTTGCGGCCCAGGGCATGGTGATCGACGGAGCGCACCACATGGGCTCGTGGGTTGGGGGCGTGTGCACGGCCTCGCGCCACATGATCATGAGCGGTCGCACTCTCTGGCATGTTCCCGACAAGCCCGGTCGGATCATGAACCCGCACGTGAACAATCCGAAAATGGTCCCGCCCAATTTGGTCAAATACACACTACCTGCGGTCTTTAGTCGGGCTGGTTACGATACCATGCGTACCTGCAAGAATGGCAACAGTTATGCGGACGCCAACGAACTATTTCAAGTGCGACGAGATGGAACCCGGCGCGGAGCTACCGATGAAAGAGGAAGTGCCTGGCACGCCGAACAGGTTCTGGCTTATCTGAATGAACGCGAATCCGACAAGGACGAGGATCCCTTCCTGATTTATTTCGGCTTTTCTCATCCGCATGATGTGCGTGATGGCAAACCTGAGCTGCTGGCAAAGTACGGTGCAGTGAATCATGACGATAAAACGACGCTGCCATCGGCAAATCCCAAACAACCTGCCTTGCCCGTCAATTATTTACCCAAGCATCCCTTTGACCACGGTCACACCACCGTGCGTGATGAAGTAGGGGTGAAGGGCGTTTGGGAGCGGCGTGATGAACGGACCATTCGCAACGAGATCGGTCGCCAGTTCGCCTGTAGTGAGAATATTGATATCCAGATCGGGCGAGTACTCAAGAAACTCGAGGCGATGGGCGAACTGGACAACACATACATCTTTTACACCGCCGATCACGGCATGGCCATCGGTCGTCACGGTCTGCAGGGCAAGCAGAATATGTATGATCATACCTGGCGCATACCATTTATTGCGAAGGGGCCGGGTATCAAGGCCGGCTCGCGGGCGAAGGGAAACATTTATCTACTTGATGTGCTGAGCTCGATTTGTGATTTGTCTGGTATTCCGGCTCCGGCCACCTCGGAAGGCATCAGCTTCAAGCCAGTGCTTCTGGATAAAAAGGAAACGGTGCGTGATACTCTTTACGGGGTGTACTGTGGCGGCGGACGGCCGGGGACGCGCTGTGTCAAACAGGGCGACTGGAAATTGACGAAATATCAAGTGGAGAAGACTGGAGTCCAGCACACCCAGCTTTTCAACTTAAAGGAAAACCCCCACGAGTTTATCAAGGAGCATCACGATCCCAAGGTGGTTGAGTTGACCGGGATCAAGCCAACCCAAAACCAGCTGAATCTTGCGGACAATCCAAAGTACGCCGTAAAGCTTAAGGAAATGGAGGCCCTGCTTCTAACCGAGATGCGCCGCCTCGACGATCCGTACCGTCTGTGGAACCAGTCGGGTGACGGACTTGAGACTCCGAAGATCAAGGAGAGAGCAGGCAAGAAGAAGCGGCTGAAAAATAGTCGATGAAACCGACTCCAAATACGTGGCCAAAAGCAGGAAGATGGAGGTATTAATGCTTTTAGAAGTGGATCGC
>JABGZB010000413.1 GCA_018674955.1 Verrucomicrobiota bacterium
TACTTTCAACGCCTCATCCATCTCCCCACTTGATACGCCTTTCAAATACAGCCACGGCAATGCCGCTTCCAGAGACTTCGTCTTGCGGATATATGGCGGGACAAGGGCTGATCGGAACGTCACAGGCTCCCCGGTCCTTGAATGGGCAACCCGCTAGGTCACTGAGACGCTGTTTTCCACCCTGAAAACACGCGGCCTGGGATTAGAAAATCCGCATATCACCGGGCCCCGCAAACTGGCGATGTTGATGAGCGCGTTGGCAATCGCATTTTGCCTCGCCTACAAACCCGGCCTCTGGCTTGACCGGATAAAACCACCCCGGCATAAATCCCATGGCCGGTTGCAACGCTCGCTCATTGCCCTCGGCCTCAATGCCTTCAGAAAAGCCGTGGTCAAAATGACCGGGCCTGAAATAGTCGGTTACATGACAGAAATTTTTAAACTCAAAAACCCGCGCAAGGATTTGATAGGACTTGTTTAATGAAAAGTGTCGGGTACTGTACAAATGGAGATCAAACGGTGGCTAAATCATCAAATCTAGGCTGTTGGAGGGACGCAAGAACGAAACTTCTTCCATCGGGGGTAGGGCTCGCAAATTATTGGCTTCGGATTGAAGGGTTTCTGGGAAATGTCAGGTATAGATATGGTTCTATCAGCCAAGTTGAGTTATGCCCGTAAACCTGCTTAGTATTGGCAATATTCTGAGCTCCACTGGCGGTTGGGAACAATCTGCAAAATGATCAGCGTAATTCGATTGGGTTCGTTTTTGGTCCTGTTGAGCGCTATGTTCGTGCAGTTGCCGTTAGCGCGCGCCGAACCGGGTTTCGTCGGCATGGAAGTGCAGGGCATCGGCCCGCGCGCACGCGCGGCGTTTGGGAAGAAGATTACCGGTGTTCTGGTAAAAGACGTTGCCGTTGGCGAAGCCGCCGCCCTAGCCGGTTTGAGGCGTGGCGACCTGATTGTGAAATTTGATCGAAATAATATCAGAATACTTGAAGATTTGATTGCCGCTGTCGTCAAAGGCAAGCCCGGCAAGAAAGTGTCGATGGTTGTCCTGCGGAACGGCAAAAGGATTTCTTTATCCATGCGCCTGGGTAAGCGGCCGGAGCCGTGGAAAGTTCAGAAAGTCGGCTTCAAGAGTTATCCACTGATTGGATTCACTGTATCGGCGATCAATGCGAAAGTCCGCGAACAGTTTGGCCTCCCTTGGGGATCGGTTGGACTGGTGGTGACGTTCGTCGATAAGGAGAGCAAGGTGGTGAATGGCCTGGCGCCTGGCGATGTCATTGTTCAGGCCAATTTAAAAGATATCTGGACGCCGGCCCAATTAACCCGGCAAATTGAAAAAGCCCGAAAAAGTAAACTGCCGAACGTCCTGGTTCTGATCAGAAGCGCCCGAGGATTACGGTTTTCGGCCTTGCCGGTGAATTAGCTCGGGGCGGCCGTCTAAAGTTGTTCCGATCAAAACGGATCATATCCGGCACGACACAAGAAATTCTGGCATTTCAGTTTTGTTGTTGTGTCGAGGGTTCTGCCGATCCGTTTCCAAAGGTCATCGATAGATGGTCCCGCCGCCTTTTTGAGCAGCTCCTTAAGTTTTGAAAAGAACATCTCGATCGGATTTAGTTCGGGAGAATAACGAGGCAAGTAGAGGAGGTGGGCCTTTATGTCCTCGACGGCTTGGCGGATCCCCTTGACCTTGTGGGCGGACAGGTTATCGATGACAACGATGTCGCCGGGGTAAGGGTCGGGGCCAGGCATTTTTTGACATAGGTTTCGAATATGTGGCCGTTCATCGGGCAATCGATGACCAAGGGCGCGGTGACCCGGTCGTGGCGCAAGCCGGTGACGAAGGTCGTCGTTTTCCAATGCCCATGAGGAACCGGGGCGAGGAGCCGTTCGCCTTTGCGGGCGCGACCACAAAGCCGGGTCATTTTTGTCGATGCCCCGGTTTCGTCAATGAAGACAAGATGGTTTGGATCAAACCGATGTTGCCCTTTGTGCCACGCTATCCTGGCTTCGGCGACGTCCGGCCTATCCTGCTCGGCCGCGTGCGCGGTAATTTTTAACGCTGATCCCATGGCCAACAAAGAACCGCGAGACCGTGCCAACGCCAACCCGAAGACCCGCGCTCACCAAGAGCCGAACGGCACTCCACCAGTGACGTGTCCGGGACTTCAGATAGGCGCGCGAAAAGCCAATCCGCCGCCGCTTCAATGACAGCCGAAATTCCGCCTCCGCCGCTTGATTGATCAGATGCTGTGCACCCGATCTCAGCAAAGCTGTAAGGGGATCTGAAATTGCTTCTCGACCCATAAATTCTAAAACGTTATTCTCAATCATAGTGGCGTATCTGCTTTGGTTGCTTTTGTTGTCTTGCAACAAAAAATCAACCTGATACGCCATTTCTTTTCAAATTTTCAAACACCAAATTAGGTGACAACTCTCTCGGCACCGCCACCTAGCCAATTGGAACGTGACATAGCGGCCATGACGAACGACCTTGGCTCCGATCTTCACCAGCTTTTCCCGTAACGTGGTCAACGACCAGTGTTCCACCGCCTTCGGCAAAACGGTCTCTGACTTGCCCGGATAAATCCACCCCGGTATAAATCCCATGGCCGGTTGCATCGCTCGCTCTTTGTCCTCGTCCTCAATGCCTTCATAAAAGCCATGGTCAAATTGACCGACCCTGGAATAGGCGGCCACATGACAGAATATTTTAAACCAAAATTCCCGCGCAAGACGTTGATAGGACTTGTTTTATGACAAGGGTCGGGTACTGTGAATGCAAACTCCTGCACGTTCGCCAAAGGATCGGCGGTAGAGCCGTAGTGAGGGTAGAGTGGTAGAAAATTGCATTCTTCAATGTAAGTTTTGGGAGGTACAACCATGGCTGAAAGCACCAACCCAACATCAACCAATGGCTGGTTAAGTTCTCCGGTTTTAAAAAAGCTTTGGTCTTTAGCTGCTATAGGGAAGCCACGCTTGATAGCAATACTGCTGCTTGTCGCGTTGATGGCATTACGTGTATGGGATCCAGGCCCACTGGAGACTGTCAGACTTAAAACATTCGATTTCTACCAACAATTAAAACCGCGTCCAATTCCAGCTGATTCAAAAGTGGTCATCGTAGACCTCGACGAAAAAAGTCTTAAAGAGGTTGGCCAGTGGCCTTGGCCGCGCTCTACCATCCGAGATTTGACGCTGAAACTATTTCAGTTAGGGGTCAGAGTGGTAGGGTTTGATATTATGTTTCCAGAGGCCGATAGGATGTCTGGGAGCTTGGTTGCGAAGTCATTGCCAGGTCTCGATCCGCAGCTTAAACGGCAGTTATCTGCAATGACAAGCAATGACCAATTGTTGGGCTCCATTATTAAACAAGCCAGTGCGCATTGGAAAAAAGGCTTTGGGGTGGTCGTTGGGCAGAGCGGACTAAACGAAGAGCGGGAATATTTAGATCGTAAGCCCCTTAGATCGAAGGTTTATCAACGACAAATGAGAGGGGCACCTAAGCCGTACGTTTGGGCGCCTGCATTTCCGGGCCTTTTAAGGAATGTATTGCCAATCGAAAAGGACGCAGCTGGACACGGTCTTCTTAACCTTTCGCCGGAAATAGATGGCATTGTGCGAAGGGTGCCCGCATTCTTTCGGTTGGATAAGAAACTATACCCTACTTTGGCCGTCGAGGTCATGAGGGTTTATTCAGGACGCAGGGGTGTAATTGCAAAAGGTGACCAAGCCGGCATCGGTGAAGTAACGATCTCAAAGAAACTCAAAGTACCAACCGACAAGAATGGGCGGATGTGGCCCTATTTTAGTCACACAGATAAATCAAAATACATCTCTGCAGTCGATATACTTAATGACAATGTCGATTCAAAATTAATTAAAGGAAAAATGGCATTAATTGGGACTTCGGCAGCCGGGCTTCTCGATATTAAAACTGTTCCTACTGAGCGTTTTATTCCTGGTGTAGAGATCCATGCGCAGTTAATCGAATCCGTATTAGACAAACTGTTCTTGTCGCGCCCAAATTTTTCTGATGTCGCCGAAATGTCAATCGCTCTATTGGGTGGAATTTTAATGATAATACTGGTGCCGTGGATAGGCGCCAAATGGAGTTTGCTTGCATTTTTAGTAATTGGTGTCGGTTCTGGATATTCTTCTTGGTTTGCTTTTAGCGAAGAGAGAATGATAGTCGATGCTGCCTTTGGTATTCTCACTGTGCTTCTAATTTATATGACGTTGACTTACACTTCCTATGCAGCAGAAGAGGCAGAGCGCCGACAAACCCGAGATGCATTTTCCAAGTATTTGTCTCCGGCGATGGTCGAAGCGGTGGTCGAGGACCCAACGCTTTTGACCCTAGGCGGTGCAAAGCGGGATATGACGCTTTTGTTCTGCGACGTGCGCGGCTTTACCAGTATATCGGAGCTTTTCACCGCTGAGGGCCTGACGGTGCTCATTAACAAGCTGTTGACGCCGCTGACTGACATCATCATCGCGCGCGAGGGCACCATAGACAAATATATGGGCGATTGCATCATGGCGTTCTGGAACGCGCCGCTGGACGATCTCAATCATGCTGAGGATGGCTGCCGCTCGGCGCTGGAAATGGTTGCCGCCATGGCGCCATTAAACCAGCGCTTGGAAGCGGAAGCTAAGGAAGAAGGGCGAAAGCATCTAGACCTTAAAGTGGGGCTCGGCCTCAATTCCGGCGACGCCGTCGTCGGCAACATGGGCACCGCCCAGCGTATGGATTACTCAGTCCTGGGCGACACGGTGAACACGGCTGCCCGGCTTGAAGGCCAGTCCAAAACTTACGGGGTAGATATTGTTCTTGGGCCGAATACGTATCAGCAGGTGCAGGAATTCGCCACTATTGAGCTTGATTTAATTCAGGTTAAAGGTAAGACGGTTGGCCTAGATATTTATGCGCTGATGGGCGATGAAGAGGTCGCCAAGGACCCTGCCTTTATTGCGGTCAAAGATGCTGTTTCGGAGATGATTCGAGAGTACCGAAATCAAGCTTGGGACAAGGCTCGGGAACTGGCCAACAAGGTCCGCGCGGTGGCGGAGGCGGCGGCAGAGACGGAGGTTGGGGCGGTTTTGGCAGTCAAGGCTGCGGCCGGCGAGCGCTTCAAGCTGGATATCTTGTGCGATCTTTATGAAACACGGATTGCCGCCTACGAGATCGACCCGCCACCCGAGGATTGGGACGGCGTATTCATCGCCACCACCAAGTAGTCAGCGGGTTATCTTGCCTTTAGCGCCGCTGTTGCAAGGCGGCGTTGATAAGCTCTGCCTTGTTCAAGTGTCCCATGGCCAGCAGAAGCTGGTAAACGGCGGTTTACACGTCGAAGAATGCCGAGGCGAAATTGATGGGCGCGTTGGCGATCTTGCTTTCCGCGTCGAGTACGTTGATCACCGTTTCCCTGCCCGCAGAGTGCAGCTTATTGCGGGATTCGAAGACCTTCGAGGCGATGTTGGCACGAGATGTCAGACTAAAGCTGGTTTAATTTAATCAGAATCATTAAGGAAAATTCAATCCGGTCCTGTGGTTACGTCTTCTTGATTATTAATTGAGGAGGTGGAGATGAGCTATGGCCGAATCTGGTGTTTGAACATTTGAAAAGAAGCGACGTATCAAGTTGATTTGTTGTTGCAAGACATCAATCCAACCAAAGGAGATACGCCACGATGACGAAGAATAACGTTTTAGCATTTTCGGGTCGAGATGCGATTTCCGATCCCCTGGAAGCTTTATTGAGATCGGGTGTTTAGCAATTGATCAATTAAGCTGTGGAAGCAGAACTTCAAGAACTTCTGAGCCTAATTCGGACCGACGCACCGATGACGGCAATGCCGTTGTGGTTCGCAATGGTCATTTGCCGGGGCGCGAGTTGCAGGCGGGCTTGGGGCCGGTAACGGTCAGGATTCCAAAAGTTCGCTCAAGGACCGGGGAGCCTGTGACGTTCCGATCAGCCCTTGTCCCGCCATATATCCGCAAGACGAAGTCTCTGGAAGCGGCATTGCCGTGGCTGTATTTGAAAGGCGTATCAAGTGGGGAGATGGATGAGGCGTTGAAAGTA
>JABGZB010000056.1 GCA_018674955.1 Verrucomicrobiota bacterium
ACGATTAAAAAAAACCAACGTCGAGGTGCCGGACATGGACGACGATCGCCTGCTTCGTGAGATTGTTTATTACACGGATCGAACGGACATCACCGAAGAGTTGACCCGACTGGGCAGCCACTTCGTCCAACTTGAGGAGTGCCTGTCCGACGTTGTGCCGGTGGGGCGCAAGCTGGATTTTTTGGCGCAGGAAATGTTCAGGGAAATCAACACGATCGGCTCCAAGGCGAACGATGCCAATATTTCCAGCGAGGTGGTCAACCTCAAAACCGAGTTGGAAAAAATCCGCGAACAGGTTCAAAACGTTGAATGACTGACGCCGTTTCCAGTACGCCGCTTGTGGTGGTGATTTCGGCTCCTTCCGGGGCCGGCAAGACCACGCTTTGCGACAACGTCCGCGCCGCACTTCCGAGCGTGAGCCGTGCGGTGACCTGTACCACGCGCTCGCCGCGCGACGGCGAATTGGATGGCGTTGATTATCATTTTCTCGCAGAGGATGAGTTCCTCGACAGAGTCGAAGGCGGCGAGTTTTTGGAGAACGCCGTCGTGCACGGCAACCATTACGGCGTGCTGAAGTCGGAGCTGCGGGCCAAGCTCGCCGAGGGGAACGACGTGCTGCTCAACATCGACGTGCAGGGCGCGGCGACTATCCGCGAAGCGGCGGCGGACGACCCGGTTTTGAGTGAGTCGTTGGTCACCGTGTTCTTGTGTCCGGCAAGCTTGGGTGATCTTGAGCAGCGGCTTCGTGGACGGGGCACCGACTCGGATGAAATCATCACCAAGCGCTTGGCCATCGCCCGGGATGAGATGGATCAGGCCGGAAAATTTGACCACACGCTGACCAGCCAAACAAGGGAGGTCGACCTCGGGCAGATGCTCGGGATCATTGAGCTCGTCCGTTTGGCCAAACAGGAAACTGTATCGACCGATGAGTGAATCCAAAAAAGTGGTGCTTGGTGTGAGTGGCTCGATTGCCGCTCACAAGGCGATTGACTTGGCCAGTCTGCTGACCAAGGCCGGGTGCGTGGTGGATGTGGTGCTGACAAGAGACGCGAAGGAATTCGTCAAGTCGCTTCCGTTCCAGACACTCACGCGCCGGCGAGTGATCACCAGCCTGTACGATGAGGAGGAAACCGGGGTCGCGCACATCCGCGCCGCCGATGAGGCGGACTTGCTGCTGATCGCCCCGGCAACAGCGAACACCCTGGCCAAGCTGGCTCACGGCTTGGCCGACGACGCGCTTGGCTGTGTGGCGCTGGCTTTGCGGCCCGAAGCCAAGGTTTTGATTGCTTCGGCGATGAACGGCAGCATGTGGCGACACCCTGCCACCGTGGGCAACGTGGCGACGCTTACAAAGCGGGGTGCGGAGTTTGTCGGGCCAGACGAGGGGTTGTTGTCCTGCGGTTACGACGGCATTGGGCGGCTTTGGCCCGTGGATGGAATCGCCAGTCGCGCCCTTGAGTTGCTGGGTTTGGAGCAGTCGAACGATTGATCAAATGGCCTCCCCAAGGGGCAACAAGACTTGGATAGACTGGTGGCGGCTGTCCCAGTTGTTTCGTTCCGTTGCGCCCGACGCCGGGTCGCAGCGCGCGCGAATCCAGTTCATGGAGCGGAACACCGTCCTGCCGATCAAGGCGGTTTATTTCCTTGTCCTCATTTTTTATCTCTACTTTGGTGAGTGGCCCGAGATGGACGCAGACCGGGTGCGCTGGACTTTGCTGCGGACGATCCAGTGGTTCTTCATTTTTTGCCTCATCGTGAATGTTGTTATTGGCGTGATGCTCGTTCGGATGGAGGAGTTTTCCACGCGAGTGCTTCGGGAGGTGGTGTTCTCTATTTGCCTATTCGATGCGCTGTTACTGGCGATGATGACCGAGCTGACCGGCGGTTTTGAGAGCTTCCTGTTTTGGATGTTCCTCGGGTTGCAGATCCGTAACGCGATCAGCATGCCGATCGCCTCAACTCAGATCGTGGCCAACCTCTCGGTTAGTGTGATTTATCTGTGCGCTGGTGCGTTTGACATTATTGTTGCCCGCTCAGAGGAGGAGCTTGAAAACATCACGGGCGAGCCGGTGGTGCTCCGGGCGTTGCTGTTGGTGCTGATGACAGCTTGCGGTTACGGGTTGCAGGTGTTGATCGACAAACAGCGCCGGATGGATGCCGAGGAGGATGAGTTCGACCGGCGCCAAAGCCAGCTCCAGGCCTCGGGCCGGTTGGCGGCGGAGATCGCGCACCAAGTTAAGAACCCGCTGGGTATCATCAACAACGCGGCGTTCGCCCTTGGGCAAGCGGTCGGAGAAGATAAAATCGCCAAGCGCCAAGTTGGCTTGATTCGGGAGGAGGTCAACAAGGCCGACCAAATCATCACGAAGCTGATGGGCTACGCCCAGTTGGTCGAGGGGCGCTTGGCCAAGCTCGATGTCAACAAGACGCTTGAGACGGCGCTGTCGCAGGTGTTCCCTAAGGGGAGCAAGTTCGGCACCCGAATCCGGCGCGATTACGGCATCGCTCTCCCGCCGCTGTTGGCCCAGCCCGAGCACATCAGCGAAGTGTTCGTCAATATCATCCAAAACGCCCGGGAAGTGATGGGTAACGACGGCGAAATATGGATAAAAACCAGCTACGAGGGCGATTACACCTTCCGGGTGACCATTGAGGACAACGGCCCGGGGATACCGGCGGATCGCTTCGAGACTGTCTTTGAGCCGTACCACACCACCAAGGAGAAGGGCACCGGGCTTGGCTTGGCCATCGTCAAGCACAATACTGAGTTGTACGGCGGGACGGTAAAAATCGAATCTGAACTTGGAAAATACACCCGCTTCAATCTAATCTTCCCAGGAAGGACGGCTCTGCGGCTCCAGGCTTTATGAACAGAAATTACAAGCTATTGGTTGTTGACGACGAGCGCAACATGCGCGAGTCGCTCAGGACGGTCCTCGAATCTCGGGGAACGCTCGTGGACACCGTCGAGTCGGCGGAGGAGGGATTGACGGCCATTGAGGCGTCCGATTACTTCATGGTTATCACCGACGCGCGCCTCGAGGGGATGAGCGGCTACGAGTTTCTGCGGGAAACCCATGAGCGCTGGCCGGACTTGCCGGTGCTGATGATTACCGCCTACGCCACGCCCAAGCTAGCGGTGGAGGCAATCCAGACTGGCGCCATCGATTACCTGTCCAAGCCGTTCGAGCCGGAGGAGTTGCTGCACTCCGTCAATCGCTGCGCCGAGCGGCATCAACTTATCCAGCAAAATGAAAAGCTCAAGGCGCGCCTACCGTTTGGCTATCAGCTCGATGACATCATCGGGAACTGCCAAAGCCTGAAGGAGTTGCGGGAGATGATCCGGACGGTTGGCCCGACCGAGGCGACTATCCTGATTCTCGGCGAGAGCGGTACCGGCAAGGAGTTGATCGCGGGCTCCATCCACCACTCCAGCCACCGCCGTGAAGAAACCTACGTCCGCCTGAACTGCGCGGCCATTCCCGAAACCTTGCTCGAGAGCGAGTTGTTCGGGCACGAAAAAGGATCATTCACCGGCGCGGTGAAACAAAAGACAGGACAGGTGGAGGAGGCCAACGGCGGAACGCTGTTCCTCGACGAAATTGGCGAGATGTCCCGCTCACTGCAGGCCAAGCTGTTGCGTTTTCTCGAGGATGGAACGTTCGTCCGAGTCGGCGGTACGGAGGAACAGCGGGTGGACGTCAGGATTCTTGCTGCGACGAATCGAGACATTATTGACGCCATTGAGGCCGGTGAATTCAGGGAGGACCTGTACCACCGCCTAAACGTCGTTCAATTGCGGGTGGTCCCGTTGCGCGAGCGACAGGGGGATGTGACACTGTTGGCGGAGCATTTTCTTTCAGGGTTTGGCCGGAAGATGAACAAACTTTTTCAACCGCTCTCGAGCGAGGTGCAGCACATGCTCAACTCACACCATTGGCCGGGTAACGTCCGTGAGTTGCGCAACACCATCGAGCGAGGGGTCATCCTTGCTACCTCCGACGTGATCCACCCCGTCAACCTACCCGATTTCCGACTCGAGACGCGCCTTCGTAAGGAGGACGATTTAAGCGTGTCGTATGAAGGGCTTACGCTGGAAGAAGCGCTCGCCTCGTTTGAGCGAGACATGATTCGGGCGGAACTGGCCCGAAATAATTCCAACCTCAGCAAGGCCTCGCAAAAACTGGGTATTAGTCGCCACGCACTGCGCTACCGCATGACGAGACTACAACTCACCAGTGAGAACGGTGCGAACGATGAGGATAAACCAAACGGCGAATGAATTTTTATATGGAATTTCCTACACAAATACTGGCTCTACTCAATACCGGCAGCCCAAACACCGGAGGCGGATTTCTGGATGCTCTCAAGGGGCCGTTGCTGATTTTGGTTGTAGCACTTGGCTTAGCTCTGGTCATTGCCATTGTCATCCTTGTCTCGCACCGGGATGGAGGAAATAAACAATCCCGACAGGGACATTCCGCACGTCTCACGACGGCCAAGCCGAGGGCTCCGGGTGAGGAAGGCGAGCCCCGAAAGAAACGTCGCCGCCACAAGCGCCGCCGCCGGGATCACCGCAAGCGGAATCCGACTCTGTCAGAAACCGGTGGCTTGCCCTCGAAAAAGGACGACACACCGGGGGAGCCCAAGGTGGAAGAAGAGCAGTGACGCAAGCTTCACAAAGCCAGTTAATTACGGCTAAAAGCGGCTCCAATTTGGCAGCCGCATTTTTCTTGCTTCCCAAGGCCAAGCGCCGTGGGATGGTCGCGCTTTATGCCTTTTGCCGAGAGGTAGATGACGTTGCGGACGACGATGCTGTGACCTTGGCCAAGCGCGCCGAAATACTACAGCAATGGAGGGATGACATCCGCCGTGCGTGCGAGTGGGGCGAGCCTCAATTCGAGGTTTGCCGCGAGTTGAGACCGTTTATTCGGGAATACAATTTGCCGTTCAGTTTGTTTAACGAGTTGCTCATTGGAATGGAGTCCGACTTGGAAAAAACCCGTTACCGTGACTTCGATGAATTGAGACTTTACTGCCACCGTGCCGCCTCGGTGGTGGGGTTGTTAAGCATTCGCATATTTGGCTGCGATGGCGAATTGGCGCAGCGCTACGCTGAAAACCTTGGCCAAGCGTTGCAGTTGACGAACATACTGCGCGACGTCGCCGAAGATGCGGAACGGGGCAGGATTTATTTGCCGCAATCGATGCTCGAAAAACACTCAGTCGACGAGAGCGATGTTCTGGAGGGTCGCTTCACGGTTGGTTACGGAAACGCTGCACAGGAAATCGCCGAACGTGCCTGGGCGCATTACCGACTGGCTCGCGAATCATTACCGCATGGGCAGAAGCACCGGCTCGTCGCTTCCGAAGCCATGGGTGCGATCTATTGGCGGATGTTGATGAAGCTTCGCGCCGCGCGGTACGATGTTTTTGGGGCGAATCGAGGAAAGTTGAAAACCAGTCGCTTGGCCAAGCTGGGCATCGGGTTGAAAATCTGGTTTTGCTTGAAACGCAATGCCTACAGGCCGATTTACGGTTAGTCGGCCTTTGCTGGCAATCGACCGAGAATCATTTCCAATTGCTTGCGGAAGATGTACCGGTTGTGCGGTGTGATCACGACCGGCCGCTTGCCTCGTTTGCGGTACAAGACCAGTATTCGGTGGTTCCCCTTCAGAGTATTCCGCCAAACTTCCGGTTTGCCTTTGAGGCGTTTTGAAATCCGGTCGATGTCCACAAGCGGGATTCTGCGCAGGGCAAACCCCATACACTCCACTACCACAGCCTTCGAGCCTATACGGAAATCAATTCTCGGTATCATCCATAAGATCGTTAGGGTAATTACCACCCACACTCCGGGAACTCCCCAAGCGATGAGTTCCCAATTCTCTGACAGAAAATCCAATTGCACGGTTTGGTTGGTTGCTGCCGGTTACCTCGGGTCGGGGATAAACAGTATTTGCCCTATTCGCATCGTTCGCGGGTTAAGTTTCGGGTTTGCGTCTAGCACAGACTTGAGCGTGATTCGTTTCTTTGCGCCCTGACTTTTTAAATCTGTATTGTAGGCGGCAATGATGGCCGAGATGGTTTCGTTTTTTTGAACCGTATGTTCAAAACTCTTTTGAGAACTGGAGGAGGGCTTGGTTGTCGTGACTCCACTCGAGCCGGATCGGAGCAGGGCTTTCATTTCCTTGAGAATCAATTCTTTGTCCTGCACGCGCTTGCGATCGACTTCGCGGATGGACTTTGCCAGCCCCTCAAGGTCGGCGCGGGTAGCGGTGGAGGGGTCTTTTGCCGCGGTCTTAGCCCGAAGCAACCGCACCTCGCCGCGGAGTTTTGAGTGTTCGCTCTTGAGAGCGTTATGGGCCATGAGCAGGTCTTCAAGTTGGCTCTGCAGTCGCCGATAATCCTCCCGGATGGCACGTGCATCGAGTGAAGGCTCCTTGGCTATGGCGGGGATGGTTTCTAACAGGCAAACCGTTGCCAAGAACGAGGTGAACAACAACAAACGCTTCATGCGGGCAATTTAAGCCCGTGCTCTAGCAAACTCAAGTCGCAGCCGTTTGTTTGACAAATTTTTGATTGCCACCACTTGCCCAAGACGGCTCAATTCGCGCCGTGCAAACCTGTTTTCGATGGTTGACCAACCTTTTCCCGCTCTGGTCTGCCCTTGTGGCGGTGGTGGCTCTGGCTTGGCCGGGCGCATTCGACTGGTACTCCGGCACCATGATCCAAGTTGGCCTTGGCATTATCATGCTGGGAATGGGGCTCACGCTGACACTCGACGACTTCCGGCGGGTGTTCGTGATTCCGTTTGCTCTGCTTGGCGGCGTGGCTCTTCAATTCGCAGTGATGCCGTTCCTGGGTTGGGGTATCGGTCACATGATGCAACTACCGAGAGATATGGCCGTAGGTTTGGTGCTGGTTTCCTGCTGCCCCGGAGGGACCGCCTCGAATGTCGTCGCCTTTCTCGCCCGGGCGAATGTTGCTTTGTCCGTCAGTATGACCGGCATCTCCACGATGCTGGCCGTGGTGCTAACACCGTTGCTCACTAAATTGTATGTAAACGAAAGGGTGTCGGTTGATGCACTTGGCTTGTTGCAGAGCATTTTGATCATTGTGATTTTGCCTATCGCCGCCGGCGTTGGGATTAACCACTTGTTTGGCAAGGCAGCCAGACGTGTCGCCGTCGTGTCGCCGTTCGTCTCGGTGGTGTTCATTATCCTGATTGTTGGCTATATCCTCGCGCAAAACCGTGACTCCATCCTCGAGAATTGGCGCATGCTTGTCGTCGCAGTGCTGCTGTTGCATGTCGTGGGTTTTGGGCTTGGCTACGGTTTGGCCAAGTTGATGAAGTTCGACGAGCAGTCGAGTCGTACAGTATCGATAGAGGTAGGGATGCAAAACAGCGGCTTGGGTACAGCCTTGGCGACAGAGCATTTTACGGCCCTACCGTTGGTCGCCGTGCCGTGTGCTGTCAGTGCCGTGACGCACTGCATCATCGGCAGCATCGCCGCCGGGGTCTGGCGAATGATTAATGCCAGGTCAACCGGCGATCAGCAATAGATTGCAAACAGGACGGTTTGGGTGTCTATTTACCTCCTTTACACGGAGATATGGCTAAGCAAAAAAACATACTCGACCTGTACTTCTTGGATGCTCGGGCGCGGTTGATCGACATTGCGGCGTTCATGGATCGTGTTGACCGGGCCGGTGGCGGCGACGATTTCCGTTACGACGCCTTTTGCGCTG
>JABGZB010000414.1 GCA_018674955.1 Verrucomicrobiota bacterium
AATGTGAAGGATGAAACTCTTGACAAAACACCGCTAGGTTGGGCCATCCACCGCAAAAAAACCGAAGCCGCCGACCTCCTCCGCAAACACGGCGGCAAGACGGGTGCAGAATTGAAAGCTGCTGGCAACTAAATCTTCCGATACCGGTTCAGCGTCCCCATTACATCCTGCACCGCCTGCGCGTAACCAGCACGCCAGTGGCGGTCATCGCTGTCGACGCCGTCACTGATCGCACTGGCCACACTCATATCGGTTGCCTCGTCCAACACCTCCTTCAGCGCGTGCCAGATTCCGCTGGAGTCATCTAGCTGCTGAAGGTGCTTCTTTCGTAGTTCCTCGTTCATTGCTGGTTAACTGGCTGGACGCCGATGCGTCCGATCATCTTGTTCTGTTCCTGTGACACCGACTGCTGAAGGTTCTTGCCGTAGTTCTCCAGCAACGCCTGGAACCGTTCATCGCCTTGCAGCGCCTCTTGATACTTCGGGTTGCCTTGGACGATCTGCTCCATGAACCGGAACATATTGGGGAGCGATAACTCACCGACATCATGTTTTCCTTGGAAGTTCATGGATTCATGGGCATTGTTTGTTTACCCACTTAAGAATTAAAAATGAAAAATATAATAAATAACATTATGTTCCGCCTGCTGGGCATGGCGGCAATGCTAAGCATGACAACCGGGATCATCGCGGCCCCAAAGAAACTGTTGGTGGTCACGGTGACCAAGGGGTTTCGGCACGGGTCCATTCCAACGGCTGAGAAGGTTTTGGGGCAGTTGGCGAAAAGTAGTGGCGATTTTGAGGTCGATTATGTCCGTAACGACGAGGACATGAAAACCAAGATGACCCTTGAATCGTTAAAGAAACTCGATGGGGTAATTTTTGCCAACACCACAGGGGACCTGCCGCTTCCTGACAGGGAGGCCTTTGTTCAGTGGATCAAGTCTGGGAAGGCATTTATCGGGATGCACAGTTGCAGTGATACATTCCATGGGTTTCCAGCCTTCGTGGATATGCTCGGAGGGGAGTTTCAAACACACGGAGCCCAGGCAACAGTCGAGTGCCTTAATCAGGATTTGAGCCATCCTGCCGTTCAGCATTTTGGTGAAAGTTTCACGATTCACGATGAGATTTATCTACTAAAAAGTTTTCACCGCAATCGTGTTCACGGGTTGCTGACTCTGGATAAGCATCCAAACAGCAAGATGCCCGGGGATTACCCTATTGCCTGGAGCAAAAAAGTGGGGAATGGCAGTATTTTCTATACATCGCTTGGCCATCGAAATGATGTTTGGGAGAATGAGAAATACCAAACTCACGTTCTTGGTGGAATTCGTTGGGCATTAGGCCTGGTTAAGGGGGATTCCGAACCTCAGGACACCCGTTATCGTGTCAGTCAGGAGGAGAAAAAGGAGGGTTTTAAATCTCTCTTTAACGGGGTGGACCTTGACGGTTGGAAACTTCGAAACCCTGACGGCCTCAAGAGTTGGAGCGCGCAAAACGGCATGCTGGTAAATGAAATCCCCAAGGGCAAACATGGCACCGACATTGTTTCCAATTCGAAGTTCCGCGACTTTGTTGTGCGCTACGAATACATGATTCCCGCGGGCAGCAACAGTGGTTTCTACCTCAGAGGTCGACATGAGATCCAAATCTTAGATGACTACAAGAATGGCAAACTGAACTCGGGTGGCAATGGTGGTATTTACAGTTTTTCCGCACCATCAAAATTTGTTTCCCGCAAACCAGGTCAATGGCAGACCGCCGAGGCCACCATCCGTGGTGATCTTGTCACCGTAATGCTCAACGGGGTCAAAATACATGACAACCTAAAGGTGGACCGGAGTACTGGTGGTCATTTGGATGAGAATGTGGACCAACCAGGGCCAGTCATGTTGCAGGGCGATCACGGGGCAATTGCCTTTAGAAAAATTCGAATTAAGCCGTTACAATAATACAAGCTTGTCAGCGAAAGGAGGATTGCTCTTGGCGATGTCTGTTCTTATTATAAAACAATTCACGATCCGATTATTCCTTTTGATAATTCCGTGTTTCCTGGTGTCCATTGCCGAGGGAACTGCAAAAACAAAGAAGCCTTACAATGTTATCCTTATAATGGCGGACGATTCAGCCGTTGATAACTATGGTTGCTACGGCAGTACTTTCTTTAAAACCCCCCGATTGGATGCACTGGCACGTACTGGAGCCAAGTTCAACCACTGCTATTCCGAGCCGGTTTGCACTCCCAGTCGGGTGAAGATAATGACCGGC
>JABGZB010000415.1 GCA_018674955.1 Verrucomicrobiota bacterium
AAGCGGCATGCGGTCGAGTTGTATCGAAAGAGGATGTCGCTGCTCGGTCGGCGCTTGGTCAAGCTGGGCGAGGGCGGGCACAGGGATGGCCGAGTTGTCGGCCCAGACGGTGGCGCTTGGCTTGGCCGGAGGGAGCTTGGCCAGGCGGCGGGCGAGGTTGAGTGCGCCGGTGCAGCTTTCGTTTTTCAGCGTGGCGACCTGCGAACCGGGCCGCCGGGCGCGGATAGCATTGGCCACCCTAACAGCGAACTTGGGTTGCTTGAGCAGCACACTGCCGGCGAGCAGAAACCGAACCGGTCTGGTTTTGCCTGCGAGTTTCTTGGCACAGGCGCAGGCGTCCTTGGCCAAGGTGTCGGCCGCGCCATCGAGAATGTCTGCGGCAATTTTGTCGCGCTTAGCCCATGCGGCGAACACTTCGCGGGCCAAGCCAGCGACTTCGGCCTTGTCGGCTTGGGCAACCCAGTCGATGAGTTGCTCGGGTGAGTTGAGTTGTAACCGACATAGCAGCCGTTGGCCAAGCGTCGACCACGTGCCGTCGCGGTCGAGGTAAAACACGCAAGCCTTGAGGGCGCGCAGGCCGATTTCGTAGCCGCTGCTTTTGTCGCCGAGGATGTGGCCCCATCCGCCGATTTTTGCCGTTGCGCCGGCGGGTGACTGGCCGAAGCAGCAGGAGCCGGTGCCGCTGAGCACGAGCACGCGGGTGGCCGGTTTGCGCTGAGTGTCGGCAGCGAGGGCGGTTTCGAGATCGTTGGTGGCGTGGATGGCGGCGCTTGGCCAAGCGCGGGTAGCGGCGCAGCGAAGTCGCAGTTTATCGGCGGGAGTGCGGGCACCGGCCATGCCGATGGCGACGGCGTTTGGCTTGGGGAATTGCTTGGCGATTTGCCGGAGATGTTTGGCCAACTGCGCGTCGTCGAGCAGCCGGAGGTTGGCCGGGCCGAACTCTGCGCGGGCGATTTCCCCCCCGCTCTCGTGCAAAGTGACGGTGTGGGTGGCGCCGCACTCGATACCGAGGAGTCTGGGCACGGGTCAGTCCTCGAGGAGTGCGGCCGGGGCGATCTCGATTTTGGCGGCGAAGTCCTTCGGGATCATGCAGGCCTTCATCGCGCCGTCATCGGTGAGTGAAACGCAGACAACAATCAACTCGCCGGTGGCGGCGAGTTCGGGATGGGAGCCGTTTAGTTTTGTGATTCGGAATTTGTAGGTTATCGACTTGGAGCGCAGCCTCGCGACGAGCAGGTGAATCTCGATTTCATCCTCGAAGCGCAGCGGCTTTTTGTAGTCGAATTCAACGTGGACTCGTGGCCAGCCGACCCGCGGGCCGGTTTGATCGGCGACGATCGAGTAGCCGATCGATCGGAAAAACCGGTGCTCGGCCGCCTCCATATATTTGCAGTAGTTGGAGAAATGCACGATGCCGGCCATATCGGTCTCGGAAAACTCGACGGTACGGACGAATTTGAACTCGTAAGCCACGGCGGAAATGTAGAGTGGCTCGGTGCCGAAGACGACAGGTTTTTATTTGCCAAGGAGGCCGCGCAAATAGGCGAACACGAGGTCCGGCAGGTCGTCGCTGTAGCCGCCTTCCATCGCGCTGGCCACCGGCACACCGAGCCCGGCGAGCGTTTTGCCTAACCACCGGAAGTCCTCCGCGCTTAGTTTCTGGTTGCAGAGCGGGTCGCCGGCGTAGGCATCGAACCCGGCGGAGACGACGACAAAATCCGGCTCGAACGACTTGAGGTCGGCGACAGCGCGCTCGGCGATTTTGCGGTAATCCTCGCGCGGCAGGTTGGGCCGGGCGATGTAGTTGCGGCAGTTGTCGAACGACTCGGTGCCGGTGCCGGGGTAGGCGGGGTGTTGGTGGATGGAAAAGAACGCCACGCCGTCGCGCTTGACCAGAATGTCCTCGGTGCCGTTGCCGTGATGCACGTCGAAGTCGAACACGGCGACTTTTTTCGAGCCGGTCGCCTTGGCCTCGAGCGCGGCGATGGCGACCGAGCCGAGGTAGCAAAATCCCATCGCACGTTCCTTGGTCGCGTGGTGCCCCGGCGGACGCAATAGGCTGAAGTTTGGCTTGCCGGCCTTGGCGAGATCGAGCGCCTTGAGCGCGCCGCCGACGCTGCGAAGGGCGTGGTCGCGGATGCCTTCGTGGTAGGCGGTGTCGCCGTCGAAATCGTGCGACTCGGCCAGTCGCTGAAAGTGGTTGGTCGTGTGGGCGCGCAGCACCTTGGCCTTGGGCGGGGGTTCCGGCTTGAGCCACTGGAGCTTGAGGTCGGTTTGTGCCTTGAGTTTTTTGACCGGGCCGCTGACGCGGAATGGCCGCTCCGGATGCCCGGGTGAGTGATAAGCAGTGCAGCGCTCGTCAGTAATAATGGTCATTTTGTCGGCGAAAATTTAGCGCTTGGCCAAGCGAATGGAAAGCACTGTTGGTTACTTTTCGTTTGCTCCGCTGGGCCAAGCGGGGCAGTCTTTGATTTTCCGATGATGACCATGCTTCTCATCCTTGGCCCCTTTGTTTTTGTGTGGGCGGTCGCGGGGCTTTTTTACGCGCTTGGCCGGCGGCGGTCGCGGCAGTTGCGGCTGGATGAGATCACGTTCGCGCGCAGCGTGCGCCAGCGATGGTCGCCGTCGATCTTCAGTCGCCCACGCACGTGGCTGGCGGTTCGGTCGCGCAACCCGGAGGACGTTGCCCGCTCGATGGGTCTTGGCGAACTGCACCCGTGCGCCTGCGCGGAGGCGATGGCCGATGCCGATGCCGAGCGGCTGTTTGTCTCGCCGTCGGTCAACGGCTGGGTGGTGGTCACGGGGCGGCAGTTGCCCGGGCCCGGGGAGGACATCGACGCCTGTTATCGTTTTCTTGCCAACATGAGCGAGCGGCTGGGGCATGTGCAGTATTTTCACGGCAATCCGGCGCTGGGTCACCATGCCTGGGCCAAGCTAATCGACCGGCAGATCGCCCGCGCCTACGCATGGAGCGGCGAGACGACTTGGAATCAGGGCAAGCCGACGCTCGCCGAGGAGAAGACCGGCATGCGTTGTTTTGACTATCTCGAGGACGGAGAAGACGGTTCGTATCAGCAATGGGAGACGGTCGGCGCGAATGTGGACCGGCTGCCGATGCTGGCTTCGATTTGGAGTGTTGACCCGGTTGTGTTGGAGGATCCGGCGATGCGGATGAAACCGGGCTGGGTCGGCCGGCTGGCCAAATTCCACCGATGACTCCCGACGAATGCCCGAACTGCGGGGTTGATCTCCCGGCCAAGGCGCGTGCCTGCCCGGAGTGCGGCGCCTGCCCGGACACCGGATGGGCCAACGAGGCGCAATACGAGTCCTCCCAACTGTCGGAGGAGGAGTTCGATTACGACGACTTTGTGACGCGGGAGTTTGGGCAGGGCGGGCGGCCTCGGGGTAGCCAATTGCACTGGATTTGGGCGGTGGCGGCGATTCTCCTGATCCTGTTTTTTCTGACCCACTCCTGGTGAGTAATTGCGGGCTTTACAATCCATCGTCAGATGTCGCAGGATTCTGGGCGTCGTTGATGAGGTGGCTTTGTTCAATTTGTGCGTTAGGATTTCTGATGGTGGGGTGTACCACAAGCACTATCACCAATCTCACCCCGCGCGCGCTTCCACGGAGCCAAACCGGCCTGTACACGGTCGAGGCGATGTTTCGGAGCAACCAGCGCGCGATGGACGCGGAGTCCATGAAGCCGATCGTCATCTTCAACAATCAGGCTTTCCCGATGCGCAAAACCCAGTTGACGGAGGGTCGCTGGGAGACGCTGGTGCCGATCCCCGAGGGCACCAAGGTCATCAATTACCATTTCAAGTTTGACTACGAGTACAGCGCGGTGCTTATGCGCGGTGCTGACAGCAAACTTTCCCCGCCATACCATTTGCAGATCGTCGATGAATCCTCCACCGGCAACCTGCTGATGCTGCGGGAATAACCGATTCATATCATGCAACGCGTCAAGCTTTTCAAGGGGCTGGAAACCGAGGTCGAGGCACTCGAGCAGCAGATCAACGTCTGGGTCGAGAGCGAAGGAGCCAAGATCATCCAGGTGACCGGCAACATCGCCACCCAGAGCTACAACCCGGCCGCCAAGTCGGGAAGCTCGCTACAGAGCAATGTCGCCGCCGCGTCAGATGTGCTGATCGTTGTCCTGTACGAAAAGGGCTGATCGCTTAGCTTGCCCAAGTCAATCGTCCGGTATTCGCAACAGCTCGATCCGGTCGAACCACACCGCGCCGCCCAACGCCGTCGGGGCGATGCCGGTCAGCGTCATATCGCCGAAATCCTTCCACAAATCCCGCGTGACCATCGTCCAGTCGGTCGGCCGTTTTTCCGACACGCAGGTAGCCTGCCAGTCGGAGGTGTTTTTGCCGCTGTAATAGCGCCGCTCCGGGCTGCCCGACGAGGGCCACGCGCCGTTGTCGGCCAGTTCCACCATCACGCCGGCCGCCTTGGGCGCCTTCCACGCAAGGCGCAGATAGCGGTACTCGCCCGCGCCGGGATTTTCCCGGATGCGAAACGCCCAGCCGGGGATGCGCTTCGAGTGCCGCTGTAACGGCGTGATGCGCAGCGACGCCGAGCCGCTGTGCTTGTCGCCGGTCACGACCGTTGCCGTGCCACCGCCCTCCGTGAGCAGATCGACAAACGCTGGGCTGTCGTCGAACAACACCTGCCGCGTCGGTGGCCGCCGAAGCCAGGCGATCACGTTGGCCACGTCGCTTGGCTTGAGCACCACCGCGAGCGACTCCGGCATGAGCGACACGTCAAGTGACTTTAGCGATCGCACGTCCTTTCGCAACACATCGAGCCGCACGCCGCCCGGCAGGGTCAGCGTCAGGCTGTTGGCCGACTCGCCGGCGAGCACGCCGCTCAGCACCCGCCCGTCGGTGGTCTCGACCGTGTACGTCTCGTGGCCGGCGACGATCACCGCGCTCGGCGCGAGGATGTCGCGCACGATCATCTCCTCGGCGCGGCGAAACTCCGAGGTCAAGTCCGGCCCCACGGCGAAGCCGACCCCGTGAACTCGGTGGCAGGTGGCACAATGCTGGTTGAACGTCACCTGTCCGGCGGCGGGGTTTCGCTCGGCCTTGAGGGCGGTGACGAACCGTTGCAGCGTCGCGTCGTCCACTGGCTTGAGCGTTGCAAAAAGCGCCCGCGCCCGCTTGGCCAAGCCGGCGTTTTTTTGATCGAGCAACGCCGTGCGCTGAACGGCGTTGAGCGCGGCGGCGGAGAGTTTCCGCTGCTCCATCGCCGCCACCACGGCGGGCAGATGGTCGCGCCGGGCGAAGGCGGCCCCGAGGATGGCGCGGCGCACCGGCGGCGTGGCGGCGGGGTAGGCATCGAGCATCCGCGCCGCGATGCCGAGGTCGTTCTCCGAGCCAAGCACCCGCACGGCAGCCAAGCGGCGATCGGCCGGGAGTTGCACATTGGCGACTTCGCCCAGCGCCTTGGCCAAGCGCGCCGCGCGATCGGCGGGCGACTCGAGTTTCAAGATTTGCTTCAGGCCGACCGCTGCGATTCGCACCTCGCCGTCGTCTGCCGCAGTCAGTTGATCAAGCGCCGCGCGGGCTGTGTCCGAAAGGGCCACTTGGGTGGCGGACTTGAACGGCTCGCGCAAGCCGTCGAGGCACGCCAGTTGCAGACCGTAATCCGTCAACCCGGCGACGTGGACGATGGCGGCGGACAGTTCTGCGGTGTTGCGCCGGGTGGCGATCGAGCCACACAACCGGGCGATCAGGCCGCGCGCGCCGTGAGCTTCGGCCGGTTTGTCGATGAGTGTCGCCAACATGTCCGAGGCGCGACCGGCGAGGGAGGTGAGTATGGCATCGCCGAGCCACTTGTCGCCGCCGTTCTGCCTGGCCAAGCGGGCCAAGGCGGTCAAGGCCCGGGGGTCGCTGCTCTCGCCCAGCGAAAGGGCGAGTTGCAGACGGACAACCGACGAGTCGTCGTCGGCGAGTTGAAGTGCGGCGTCGAGCAGTTTTTCGCTTTCGCCAAACCGGCGATCGGCCAGGCGAAGCGCATGCCGCCGCACGCCCGGTTCGCCGTGGCCAAGCGCGGCGGCGAGAGTGTTGACATTGAGTTGCCCGAGGCCGTCGAGCGTGTACAGCGTGTTGACGGCCGCGGCGGTGTCGTCCGTTGGCAGGGCCATTTTGGGCAGTCGGGCACCTCGCTCGAGCAGTATGCGGCGGGCGGTTTGGCGCCGCCAATGGCGCGGGCTGGCGAGTTCGCGGGCCAGCGCGGCATTGCTGAGCCTGGCCAAGTTCGGCGACTGCGGTTCGGGTATATCGTCGTGCGCGAGTCGCCAAATACGGCCGTGGTCGTTGCCGTCGGCCAGTCCGTATTGCTGCTGCAAATAGCGCGGGATTGCGGAGTAATCCTCGATGATTTCGCGGTAATAATCGGCGATGTAAATGGCTCCCTCCGGGCCAATCGAGAGGTGGATCGGGTGAAACCAAATGTCGCCAGATGCGAGAAATTCCGACTTCGCCTCGCCCGCCGCGCGGCTGATTTTGAGGAGCGTTCCGTCGCGACTAAGGAGAGCGCGGTGGACGAGGTTTTGGGCCGGGGCGCAGGCGAGGATTTGGCCGCGTAACCCCGGCAGGGCGGAGTCCCGGTAGACGAGCGGCGAGCAGGCGGAGGTGAAGAAGCCGTTGGGGATCGACTCGGCCGTGCCGTAGTGGTCGCTGTAATATTTGCCGAAGCCGGGATCGGCTGCGCGCTTGGTGCGCCACGGGTGCGGCTGGCTGACAGGGAACGAGGTGTTGTAGTTTGCCGCGTTGCGGCGTGAGGCACTCACCGCGACGTCCGGGTTGCGCGCGAGATAGCGCCACGGCAACGGCGCGACCTGGATGCCGGGCGTGCCGGTGGAGATCACGAACCGGTCGCCATCGGCGTTGAAGGTGAAGCCGTACGTGCCGGTGTGGCCGCTGATCGGCTCGATGGCTGAGCCGTCCGGTTTGATGCGAAATCCGGTGACCGGAATATCGACCGGCGCGGGAAGGCGCGGGCCGGTGATGCGGCCGCCCTGTCCGCCGTCGATGTAAATCCAATTGTCCGGCCCCCACTGCGGCGAGTTGATGCGGCGCTCGATGACGCCGAACTTGAAGCCGGTGAACAGCGTTTCGCGGACCTCCGCGCGGCCGTCGCCGTCACGGTCAGCGAGGTACACTATATCTGGCGCGCAGATGGCGATGATGCCGCCACGAGCCGGGCAGATGCCGAGACAGGCCGGCAGCCGGTCGGCCCACACCTCGGCGTGATCCATCACGCCGTCGCCTTCGGAGTCGATCAGCCGCTTGACCGTGCCGAACTGTTCCTTCTCGGCGCGGCGCATAGCGTCCTCGTTAGCGGCGATGCGCCGCACGACACGGTCGAGCTTGCCGGTCTTGTTCAACTCCTCGATGTCGAACTGGCCCTCGATGTTGTAGCCGTGCAGTTCGCTGACGAAGAGGTTGCCGTATGCGTCCCAGCAGACGCCGGAGGGCTGGCGGACGAGCGGCTCGGCGGCGACCAGTTCCAGCCGGAAGCCGGGCGGGAGGTTCACGAGTTTGGCACTCTCAGCGGGGGAGAGCGGCTTGGGTGCATCGGCCGGTTTTGAGATTTGGCCAAGCGCGGCAACGGCGAAGGCGGCGAAGGCAGAGAAATGGATGAGGCGTATCATAATGCATTCAAATGGCTCGGCGGCAGCGTAGCAACCGCCATCCCGAAGCCAAGTCAAAGGCGAGCTTGGCGAAGTGCTTGGTTGGGTAGGGACGGTCGTCTTGACGGGGGTAATCTCGAGGTTTACCCTTGAATCGCTTTGCAAAAAGAACCTTCATCCCTCCATTCTCAGGACGCTAGGTTCCGTCTCAATTCCCGCCGCGACTTTCTCTCCCATGTCGGTCGGGGCATGCTGGTCAGCAGCGTCGGGTCCACGCTGGCGTTCGATTTCGGCCTCGCGCCGGTCTTCGCTGACGAGGGGTCGGTCTGGCATGATTCGCTGATCTGGCAGGGAGGGAAATTAATACAAGCGAGGGAATGAAAAAAACGGCATGGGTCATAGGGTCGGTCTTGTTAATCGCCCTGCTGCTTGGATTGTTGCCTCTGTTGCTCGATGTGATGGGGGTGGCGGTTCGGGTGTTTGTGATTGTGCCGGTTGTCGGGACGGCGCTTGGGCTGTTTATCGCGGCGATTATTCACCGGTACATCCTGCCGCAGAGCAGCCGACACAGGGGTAGCGGCACGGTGACGATTTACACCGTTGCCACCTGTTGGCTGGTGGTGCTGCTCTCCTCCTTTTGACGTCAGGGCATGAAGGTTCACGTGTTGCAGCATGTGCCGTTCGAGGGCATCGGGAGCATGGAGAGGTGGCTGGCCAAGCGGGATGCGACCATGGGTTACACGCGATTTTATGAGTCGGCCAAGCTGCCGGACCCGGGCCGAGTCGATCTCGTCATCGCGATGGGCGGCCCGATGAGCGTCGATGACGAACAAGCGCACCCCTGGCTTGCGCCGGAAAAGGAGTTCATCCGGGAGACGATCCGGCTTGGCCAACCGGTCGTCGGGATTTGCCTTGGGGCGCAGCTCATCGCCAGCGCGCTTGGCTCCAGAGTGTACCCCGGCCGACACACGGAGATTGGCTGGTTCCCGGTCGAGGCCGTGGCCGCAGATGGGGATGTGTTTCAACTGCCGGACGGGTTGACGGCATTCCATTGGCACGGCGAGACCTTCGACCTGCCGAACGGTGCGGTGCGCTTGGCCAAGAGCGAAGCGTGCGACAATCAGGCATTCCAGATCGGCCGAAACGTCGTCGGGCTGCAGTTCCATCTCGAGACCACGCCGCGATCGGCGGCGCAGCTCCTGCAGCATTGTGGCCACGAATTGGTGCCGGGGGAATTCGTGCAGACGGAACCGGTCATTCGGGACACGTCCGAAACCGCCTGTGCCGGGATCAACCGCGTGATGGAGGAGCTGCTGTCGTACATCGTCCGTTGACCGGGCTGCGCCGCAGAATTGGAGTTGGCGGGCACCGAGAGGGTTGCTACCGTTTTGCCCGTTCACTTTACCAATGAAACGAGCCATCATATCTACAATCGCCGCCGCATTGCTGGCGGGATGCGGGACGACCGTGTCGAAGAAACCAGCCAAGGCCCAACTCGCGCGCACGGCCGCCAAGGTGGAACTGCCTGGCGTCCCCATTCACCGCGCCGCGTGGAAGGGCGACATCGAGATCGTCCGGCAGCACCTCGCCGCCGGTACCGGCGTGGATGCAAAAAACAAATGGGGCTCCACCGCCCTGCACTACACGGCCCGTGGCGGAAAGGCGGCCGTCGCCGGTCTGTTGGTTTCCAACAGCGCCGACGTGAACGCGAGGGATGCCGACGGCTTGACGCCGCTGCATTTCGCGGCAACTGCCGGCCACGAGGAGGTGGCCAAGCTACTGATCGCCAAGGGTGCGGACGTCAAGGCCAAGGGGGGCGAGAGCAAAGCGTCGCCGATCTTTTCCGCAGTGACGAAAAGTCGCGGGAACCTCGTCGAGTTGCTGTTGGCCAACGGTGCGGACGTCAACGCAAAGGACGCCTTCGCTGAGTCCCCGCTGGATTCGGCCGTGAAAGAAGGTCTCCCCGAGATGGTTGAACTGCTCATCGCCAAGGGGGCGAACGTGAACGGGGACGGCGGAACAACTCCCTTGCACAAGTCGGCCTCGACCGGCCAAAAAGAGATCATCGAACTGCTGTTGGCCAACGGCGCAAACGTCAACGTGACCATCGCGTTCGGGGACACACCACTGGACTGGGCCGACCGGAACAACAAAGAGGATGTCGCCGCCATCCTCCGAAAACACGGAGGCAAAACCGGGGCCGAGCTGGAAACCGGAGGCAAATGAAACACCTCCTACTCACAACAATCGCAACCGTGGTGATGGTGGGGTGTGTGTCTCGAATGCAGTCGCCAGTCGAATCAATACACAAGGCTGCTGAAATTGGAAACATTAGGGCCGTGAAACAACATTTGGCCGCTGGAGTGGATGTAAATGATATAGATGCTAATAAAATGACCGCTCTGCATTGGGCTGCCATGAAAGGGCAAAAGAAAGCTGTTGCGTTGCTTATTGTAGAAGGCGCGAATTTAAATGCTAAAACAAGTAAAAACCTCACTCCTTTGAACCTTGCTGACAATAACTTTGAAAATGAAATTGCGGAACTCCTTATTGCTAATGGAGCATCAGAATTTGTCTACTAATCAATGAAATGAAACTCCTCAGATTGTTTATTGGATGTGCTGCCGTGGCATTCAGCTTGGCTACTGCTGATGCCCAGCAAGGTAAACCCAATTTCATTGTCGTGTTCTGCGATGATCTTGGCTACGCGGATATCGGTCCTTTTGGTTCCAAGACACATGCTACCCCGGTTCTGGATAAAATGGCCAAGGAGGGCATGCGGCTTACGGACTTTTACTCGACCTGTTCTGTTTGCACCCCGTCACGGTCCAGCCTAATGACTGGCTGTTATCCGCGCCGTGTCAACATGCATGTGGACGAAAAGAACCTGTGCGTTCTTTTTCCTGCTGCCAGCAAGGGCCTTAATCCCATCGAGATTACCATTGCCGAGATACTCAAGGAGCAGGGCTACGCCACCATGTGTATTGGCAAATGGCACTTGGGTGATCACCCCGACTTTATGCCTACCTCACAGGGGTTCGACCATTAC
>JABGZB010000004.1 GCA_018674955.1 Verrucomicrobiota bacterium
GCTCGGGGATTTTCTCGACCTGCGTGTCGACGCTCTCAAAGAGCCCGGTGCCCTCGAGCCGGCGCTTGCTCAACTCAACGCTGACCATGTCGAACTCCTCGCCGGGGTAGATCGCCAACTCGCGCCGAATCACCTTATCCCGGGTGCGGGTGTTGCCGCGAATCTCCACCTTCTCCACGTAGCTCAACTCACCCTCCCGGATGCGGTAAACCAAGTCCATCGTTCCTTGGTCGGTGTTGGGCACCTTGGTCACGATCACGCGGGTGTCGAGATATCCGTGGGCCTCGTAATAATCCCGGACGGCATCACGATCATTGCTCAAGCCAGCCGGGGTGAAGATGGTGCCCTCGAGCATGTACGGGGCCACCGGTCGCTCGAGAACCTGCACCCCGCGGCGTATCTGGTCGCCGCTGAAGAGTGTGTTGCCCTCGAAGGTGACACTGCCGACTTGGTACTGATACCCCTCGTATAGGTCCAAGTTAATCACCATCCGGTCCTCCTTCGGATACTCAAACTTTTTCTCACGGATCTTGAAGTCGATGTAGCCCTCGTCCTGATAAAATTGGACGAGCTTCTCGATATCCTCGTCCCACTGATCCGTTTCGAATTTACCGCTGGAAGTCAGCCACGACATCCACCAATGCCTACGCGTCTTGAACACCTTGCGCAACTCGCGCTGGGAAAAGGCAACGGCGTTCTCGAATACGATGTCGTCAATCTTCACCTTCGGCCCCGGCTCAACCCGGAAGACAACCGCCGCTTGGCCAAGCGCCTCGTCGTGCCGGACGTCATACCCCACCTTCGCCTGGTGATAGCCCCCTTTTTGGTATTCCTTGAGGAGGATGCGGGTGTCGGAGAATATCCTTGGCCGGTTGAGAGTCTCACCGGTGCGGGAACGAATTTTTTTGCGAAGCTTGCTCTCCTTGAACTTGCGGCCCCCGGCGTTGCCCTCGAACAGGATCTCCGTGACCACCGGCTTGCCGACGAGCGTGTAGGTCACTTCGACCCCCCCGGCAACCTGCTTGTCGGTCACATAAACATTTTCAAAAAATCCGGTTTTGCGGAGGTTGTGGATGTCGTCATCGCTCGCTTTGCGCGAGTAGGGTCCGCCCGCCTTGAGTCGGATATTGGCGCGGATTAACTGCTCGCTGGCCGCCGCCTGCCCCTCGTGCTGGATGATTATTTTTTGAACCAGCGGCGCCTTGGGTACCGGGCCGCTGATTTGCCCCCAAGCCTGCCCGCCCCACAGCAACACCCCGGCGATGAGCGCTTGGCCAAGCGCGCGCAGCCAACTCGCCGGGCTAGCCACCCTGCGAGTCGTCATCTTTGCTGACGTCGGTGAAATTCTCAAATCTTGTGTACCCTTTCAAAAAGGTCAGACGCACATCCCCAACCGGACCGTTGCGCTGTTTGGCAATAAGCAGGTTGATCTGCTCGGCTTCGCTTTCTGCCTCGTCGCTGTCGTCATCGACTCCGCCCGGCTTGTACAACAGTCCCACCAAGTCGGCGTCCTGCTCGATCGCTCCGGACTCACGGAGATCCGACAGGCGCGGCTTGCGGCTTTTGTCCTTCTCCAGTTCACGGTTGAGCTGGCTCAGGACGATTATTGGAACCTTCAATTCCTTGGCCAAAGCCTTGATGCCACTGGAGATTTCCGCAATTTCCTGCTGCCGGTTCTCCCCGCCGCGGCGCGAAGTAGAATGAAGCAGTTGCATGTAGTCAATGACAAACAACTTGATGCCGTGCTGCTGGCACATGCGGCGCGCCCGCGCCTTGAGTTGGAGAATCGAGAGGCCGCCCGAGTCATCGATATGCAGCCCGGACTTGGACAACTTGCCAGAGGCATCGAGAATCCGAGGGAAATCCCTGTTTTGCAGAAACCCATCGCGCAGATCCCGTAGGTTGATGCCGGCCAACGAGCAGAGCATGCGCATAACCAGCGCATCCGCCGACATCTCGAGGCTGAACACCCCCACCGGTAGGCCCTCTTTCAAAACAACATGCTCCACGATATTCATCGCCAGCGAAGTCTTACCCATGCTCGGCCGGGCCGCCACGACGATCATCTCGCCGCTGTGCATCCCCGTGGTCATCCGGTCAAAATCAGTGAAGCCCGTCTCAACTCCCGTGCTGGCACCCTTGTTGTTGAAGTAGTCTTCAATCGTTTCGATCGCCAGCTTGACGTGATCCTTGATGGTTGGGTTATCGGAGATGCTGTGCTCGGTCTGGATATCCAGCACCGACTGCTCCACCTCGCCAATCAGACGCTCCACCTCGCTCGTCTCCTCGTACGCATCGGCGATCGCCTTGGTGCAGGTGTAAATTACCTTCCGCAGGAGCCCCCGATCCCGGATGATTTCAAAGTAATACTCGAGGTTCGCGGCCGACGGCACCCCGTCCTGCAACTCGGCCAAATAGGCCACGCCCCCGATATTTTCCAGTTCCCCGTCGCCACGCAACTGGTGCGACAACGTCAGCAAGTCGATCGGGGCGTTCCGGCTGCTCATCTCCACCATCGCAACATAGATCGCCTTGTGGCGTAGGTCGTAAAACACCGACTCGTCCTTCACTTTCTCGATGAGGGCGTTGAGATTTTCCCTCGGATCCAGCAGGATGCAGCCTAGCACGCCCTGCTCGGCGGCGGTGTCGTGCGGCGGTGTCCGGTCCAGCGGTATGGAGGCGAACGATCCCTTTTTTCTCGGCGTTTTTTTTAGATCTGCAGGTCCGGCAGGCGGTAGTTCCAAGACATCAGGCACGCCTCGATGAAACCCCAAACCCGTCGACAGCGCAACGAATAGAACTTCAAAACTTGCTCGGCGCTTATCAACACGGTATCGACAGCGCTTGGCCAAGCGCCTCCGCGCTTGACCCCGCTTGGCCAAGTCGCGGAAGCTTCGCGCCTGTTCAACGGATGGCCTTGGATCAATCTACAATAGAAAAACTTCGGAACGTCGGTGGCGCGGAAAATGTGCTGACGTCAAAGGAAGACCTCATCCCGTATGCCTTCGATGGCACGGCGGCGATGAAGGAAATGCCGGGGTGCGTGGTGTTCGCGGTGAGTACGGACGAAGTCAGCGCCGTGCTTAAGCTGGCCAACGACTCCGGGACACCCGTCGTCACGCGCGGCTCCGGCACCGGCCTCAGCGGCGGCAGTGTGCCCAGCGGAGATTGCATCGTGCTGTGTACGGTGAAAATGGAGAAGATTCTCGAGGTCGATTCCGCCAACCTCACCATGACCGCCGAGCCTGGCGTGACGACGATTCAAATCGCCGAGGCGGCCGAAAAAGCCGGACTGTTTTATCCGCCCGATCCCGGCTCGATGAAGATTTCCACCATCGGCGGCAACGTCGCCGAAAACTCCGGCGGCCTGCGCGGGCTTAAGTACGGGGTCACGCGCAATTACGTGATGGGCATGGAGGTGGTGCTGCCGGACGGCGAGGTGATGTGGCTCGGCAACAAGTGCGTGAAAGACGTCGCTGGCTTTTCACTGAAGGACGTGATGATTGGCAGCGAAGGCGCCCTCGGTGTCATCACCAAAGTGCTGCTCAAACTCATCCCCAAACCGGCCGCCAAAAAAACGATGGTCGCCACCTTCGACGCGATGGACGCCGCAGCCCAAACTGTCAGCGACATCATCGCCGCGCAAATCATCCCGTGCACGCTGGAGTTTCTCGACCGCACCACGATTCATTGCGTGGAGGATTTTGCCAAGGTCGGCCTGCCGCTCGACTGCGAGGCGTTGTTGCTGATGGAGACCGACGGCCACCCCGCCGCCGTCGCCGAAGAAGCCGCCAAGATGGAGGAACTGGCCAAGGCCAATGGCGCAAAAGAAGTGCGCGTCGCCAAGGACGACGCCGAAGCCACCCAACTCGCCACCGCCCGCCGCAGCGCCTTCAGCGCGCTCGCCCGCTTGGCCCCCACCATCATCCTCGAGGACGCCACCGTGCCGCGCAGCGAACTGGCGCACATGATTCGTTTCGTCGCCGAAGTCGCCAAAAAGCACGAGTTGAAAATCGGCACCTTCGGCCACATGGGCGACGGCAACCTGCACCCGACTTTTTTGACCGACGAACGCAACACGGACGAGATGCGCCGCGTGCACGAGGCTTTCACAGAGATTTTTGACGAAGCCATCCGCCTCGGCGGCACTATTACCGGCGAACACGGCATCGGCCTCGCCAAAAAAGAGTTCCTCCCAAAATTCGCCGGCGCGGCCCAGATGCGAGTCATGCGCGAACTCCGCAAAGCACTCGACCCAAAAGGCATCCTGAACCCCGGCAAGATGTTTGACTGATGCCTGACACTTCACAGCAGCGGCATGCGATGTTGGCGGAGGAGATTCGCCGGCATGACCGGGCGTATTATGTCGAGGCACAGTCGGCGATCAGCGACAAAGAGTACGACCAACTTTACCGCAAGTTGCTCGACCTCGAATTGGCGCACCCGGAACTCCAAACCGCCGACTCCCCCAGTCAGCGCGTCGGCGGCGCGCCGATCGACGGCTTCGAGACCATTCGGCATGCGGTGCCGATGATGAGTCTCGACAACACCTACTCACAGGAGGAGGTGCGCGACTTTGTTGTACGCGTGCAAAAGCTCCTGCCCGGCGAGCCACTCGA
>JABGZB010000416.1 GCA_018674955.1 Verrucomicrobiota bacterium
CGGAGTCGTCGCTCATTCTGGGGTGGAGCGACGGGATGTTGGCGAACACCTCCGGCCGCTTGGTCCAGACATCGAGCGAGCGGCCCAATCGCCGGGCGGTTTTCTGTACAGTTGGCAATAGGCAGATCATGTCGCCGAAGCCTTCGCCGAACAAAAAAAATCCTGTGATACGCTCGTGCTCGTCCGACATCAGCGGTCGAATCTCCTTGCTGTCCCGCACCATGCAGATCGGTTGAGGTGTTTTCATGCTTGGCGGCGCGATGGCCGTTCAGATTTCGATCTGGCCGCTGAAGACAAATTCCGCCGGGCCGGTGAGTTGCACGTTAGCGAACGAGTCGCCGGCTGGCTCGAACGCCACGCCCAAGTCGTCGCCGCCGAGCACGCGCACACGAACTGGCGAGCCGCAGCCGTGCAGCTTGGCCATGATCAGTGCCGCCGCCGAGACGCCGGTGCCGCACGCCAACGTCTCGCCGACGCCGCGCTCGTACGTGCGCACGCGGATCGAGTCGTCGCCGGTGCGCTGCACAAAGTTCACATTCGTGCCGGCTGGCGCGTAATGCTCGTGGTGGCGAATCTCTCGGCCCAACTCGGAGACCATCGCCTCGTCGGCGTCGGCGACGAACAACACCGCGTGCGGCACGCCGGTGTTCACTGAGTGAATCTCGACTTCGCCGCTGGCTAATTTGATGTGGTCGCCGATGCGGAAATCGTGCGGCGGCGTGAGGCTGACGGTGACGCTTTCGCCGTTGAGCCGCGCCTCGATCACGCCGGCGAGCGTCTCGAACGAAAGCGACTCGCGCCCGTCGAGATGGCGCTGGGCAAACCGGGCGAAGCAGCGTGCGCCGTTGCCGCACATCTCCCCCTCGCTGCCGTCGCGGTTAAAAAAATCCCAGCCCAAGTGGGCGTCACCCTTGGCCAAGCGCAACAGCAGCACGCCGTCCGCGCCGACGCCGCGCTGGCGGTCGCAGATTTTTTGGGTCTGCTCCGGCGTGAGTTGGAGGCCAAGCTCGCGATTATCGATCATCACGAAATCGTTCCCCGCCCCGTTCATTTTTGTAAAGTCAACCAGCACGCACACAGTTTACCCAAGCTTGGCCAAGCCGGCAAGAGGGTCGATTTTACCGGTAATGATCGCGGCGGCGGGTCACTTGGTCGATGTAGCGTCGCGTCGAGGGATAGTCGATGTTTTGGAGGAACGCAGCGCCGTTGGTGCGGGCCGCCTCCTTGGCCCAGCGGTTCACGTGGGCCCGGCCGGCGTTGTAGTCGGCCAAGGCGAAGGGCAGGGGATCGTCGGTGTGCGGATAGCGGTCGAGCCGCGTCTTGATGTAGTACGTCCCGGCGAGGATGTTCGTGCGCGGGTCGTACACGTGCGAGTGCTCGAAATCGCGCACGCCGTGGTCGTCGGCCCACTCGAACGCTGCCAACTCCATCAACTGCATCAGGCCGATCTCGCCGGCGTCGCCCACGGCGTCCTCCCGGAAACGGCTTTCCTGCCAGATGACCGCTTTTATCAGCGCGTACTCCACTCCGATCTCTGCGGCGGCTTCGCGGACGATTCCGTTGTATCGCCGTTCCGCTTGGTTGCTCCACCACCAGTAAAACGCTGCGCCGTCGAGCACGGCCAACAGCAGCAGCCAACGCAGCCAACGGCGTTTTGGGCGGCGGCGGTGCACCGTCAATAATCCTTCCCCGCAGCGCTCACTTGGCACGACGCGCGCCACGCCTCCAGCTCGCCGGCCAGGCGCTTGGCCAAGCGCGGCTGGACCTTGGCCAAGTCGTTCTTCTCGGACGGATCGATGACGAGATCGAACAGTTTAAACTCGGCCGCGCCGCCTTTTCGGTAAAGTTTGTACCGGTCACCGATCCAGGCAAGTTGCCCCTTCGACTCGAAGCCGATCGGCCGGTCGCGCTTGGCCAGTTTACCGTCGAGCAGTGGCACCAAGCTCATGCCATCGATCGGCCGATCGCTGATCGGCTTGGCTTCGAGCAAGTCGAGAATTGTCGGCAAATAATCGCTTGTGACGCACGGGATGTCCGTGGTGCGATCGGCCTTCACGCGCCCCGGCCATTCGACGATGCCCGGCACGCGAATGCCGCCTTCGAGCAGCGAGCGTTTGCGGCCGCTTAAGTGAGCTGCTGTCCCCGGCGCGCTGTCGGCTTGGCCCTCCGGCCCATTGTCGCTGCAGAAAAAAAGCACCGTGTCATCAGCGACGCCAAGCGCGCGCAGTTCCGCGCGCAGCCGCCCGACCTGTTCGTCCAGCGCCGTGATGCAGCCGTAGTAATGCTGCGCGTAATTCGGGTGTCCGGCGTACATCGCCGTGTGCCTTGGTCCAGCGACGACTGGCAGGTGCGGTGCGTGAAACCACACGATGCCGAAGAACGGCTGTTCGCGTCTGGCCGCACCGCGAATGAACGGAATCGCACGATCCATGATGACGCGCGAGTCGTCACCACGGGTGTTCTCCGTGACACTTTCGCCGCGCTCGTTCCAGTAAGCCGTGCCGTACGGCTTGGCCTCGCCGGCGTTGGAGACGGCGTCCCACCACTTTTTGGAATTGTTGCCCTTGGGCCGCAGCAGCGGATCCCACGTCGGCACCTTCGACTCGGTCGAGAAACAGACGTCGAAGCCGTTGGCTTGCGGTGGCGAAAAATGTTTTACACCCCGCAGGCCGCCACGGTTGGAGTCTTTCACAGTTTTCGTCAACGTGCCAAGGTGCCACTTGCCGAAATGGCCCGTCGTGTAGCCTTGTTTTTTCAGAAGCTCCGCCAGCGTTAATTCCTCCGGCTTCATGTGGCCGCTGTTGGCGAACGGAATGCCGTAGCGATATGGGTGCCGGCCGGTGACGCAGCTCCCGCGCGTTGGGCTGCAAACCGGCGCCGCCGCGTAAAACCGGTTGAACTTCAGCCCCGCTTTGGCCATCGCGTCGAGGTGCGGTGTGCGGATGATTTTGTTCCCGTTAAACCCGACATCCCCCCAGCCAAGGTCATCGCACATAATGAGAACAATGTTGGGTTTCCCGGCGGCTAAGCCATCAGCCAACCCAACAACGAAGAGTAGAGAACAAAAAAAACGGCTCACGCCG
>JABGZB010000057.1 GCA_018674955.1 Verrucomicrobiota bacterium
CGGCGTCACCGGGAGTCGTCAACATGGTGAAGTTGCTTCGGAGCAATCGTCCGCTTGGCTCGGATAACGACGACGGTGTGGCGTTTATTTATCGCGAAGGGAAACGTTCGGCAATGGAGAGCGAGGAGCTTGCGCGGCATTTTACATTGTCGCTCTGCGGTCGCGCGAAGAATGTTGCGCCATATCTGGCCAAGGTTGTGCCGATGGGTGGGGTGACGACGCTGCTCGACGTTGGCGGCGGAACTGGCCTGTATAGCTACTCGTTGCTGCAGGCGAACCCGACCCTGCGCGCGGTGATTGTTGAGTTGCCGGAGGTCGTCCGGATAGCCGAGGAGTTTGCGCGGGAAAAGGGGCTGCTCGATCGGGTGGAGATCATCGAGGGAGACATGTTTCGAATCGACGATCTGCCGGCTGCGCAGATGGTTCTGTTTTCAAATATTCTGCATGATTGGGACGAACCGGAGTGCCGCGAGTTGACGGCTCGGTATGCCGCTAAGCTACCGAGTGGTGGTCGGATGCTGATCCACGATGTGTTCCTGAACGACACAATGGACGGGCCGCTGCCGATCGCGCTTTATTCGTCAGCGCTGTTCTCAGTGACGGAGGGCAGGGCGTACAGCGTAGCGGAGTATCGAGCGATGCTGAACGCTGCCGGACTGATCACCGATGGGCAGATAGTGAATACTCTGGTGCATTGTGCCGTCCTCACCGGAACCAAGCCGTAATCGTCGACAGTCTGGCTAAGTGGGGTTAAGGATAATTTTGCGCTGGTCACCTGGCCAAGCGGATGGCAGCATTCGCCCGATCCTGAAGACTTTTTAGTTAAACTGATATCATGAAAATCGAGAAAAATATACTATGGGCCGTGGCGCTTGGGCTGTCGTTGGCCGGGGTGCAGGCCGGCGAATGGGGGAACTGGCGTGGGCCAAACCACAACGGCTCCACCGAGGAGAAGGATTTGCCGGCCAAGTTCAGCAAAACTCAGGGCGTGATCTGGAGTGCCCCGATGCCTGGGCCAAGCGCGGCAACACCGATTGTCTTTGGGGATCATGTCTTTTTGTCCTCGTCGAATCCGGAGGAACAGCAGTTGATGGCGAGTTGCCACGACCGGAAAACCGGTGCGCTCAAGTGGAAGCATGTCGTGGCGCACGGTCACAACAAGGACAACCGGAGCAACTATGCCGCGCCTTCGCCGGTGACGGACGGGCAACTCGTGAGTTTCTACTACGGCAACGGCGCGCTGGCGACGTACACCACGGATGGCAAAAAGATGTGGGCCAAGAACATTGAGAAGCAGCACGGCGAGTTTGCGTATCAATGGACTCCTTCGAGCAGCCCGCTGCTCCACAACGGCACGCTGTATCTGCAGGTGTTGCAGCGGAATTCCAAGGTTCACGGCCGCGGCAGGGACAACGGCAAGTCGTACATCCTGGGGCTCGACCCGAAAACTGGCGGGCAACTGTGGAAAGTTTACCGCACGGCTAGGGCCAAGGCCGAGTCGCTCGAGGCGTACAGCACGCCGGTGCCGTTTACGCACGGCGGGCGGGAGGAAATTCTTATCACCGGGGGCGACTGCATCACGGGGCACGACCCGAAGAGCGGTGCGGAACTCTGGCGCTGGGGCACGTGGAACCCGACGCGCATCGGCCACTGGCGGCTGGTGCCCTCGCCGGTGGCGGGTGCCGGAGTGGTGTTGGCGTGTGCGCCCAAGCGCGCGCCGGTGTACGCGATCAAAGCCGGCGCGAAGGGCGACGTCAGCAGCAGCGGCATGCTGTGGCACAGTGAGGGCAGCCGCGACGGGGTGAGCAGCGATGTCTGCACGCCGTTGTTTTATCAGGATGACTTTTTTGTGCTGTACGGCGAGGGACGTGACAAGATGCTTTCGCGCATCGACCCGAAAACCGGCAAGGCCAAGTGGGCGACCGACCTGAAAAGCCGATCGCTATTCCGGGGCTCACCAACCGGAGCGGATGGCAAATTGTACGCGATGAACCACGCGGGCACTGTGCATGTCATTGACGCCAAGAGCGGCAAGATTTTGCGCCGAGCCGAGATGGGGGAAGCGGGCGACGACCAGACCCGCGCCAGCGTGGCCGTCGCGCACGGCAGTTTGTTTATTCGCACAAACGGCCGCCTGTTTTGCATCGGCAAAAGCTGACGGGTTGAGCGTCAGTCCAAACAGCCTCACGCGAGGACTCAATCGAAAACTTTAAACTCCTCCCCCTACTTCACCGGGATCGTCTGGGGGATGGCGTTGAAGAGGCGCTGGAGATCGCGATCTCCGCCGCGTTGGCCCGGCTGCAGAACGAGCCATGGAATCGGTTTGGCAGCGGTCTCCATAGTCTTGCTCTCGACCCAGCGCCATGACTCGGCATGGCCGTCGGCGAACGACAGTACCGTGCCGTTGTTGTGTCGAGTCGCCGGGAAACTGATCCATGTCCATTTGGCGGTGCCGAACAGGGCCCACGTGCCCGCGTTCGCGCCAAAGGCGCTTTGCTGGATGCTCTTGGTGTGTTCGTCGATGAATACGAAGGCGTCCGACGCGGAGGGGTTTTTGATGTCGCTGGCCTTATGCCAGCATTTGTTGTAATCCCCATCCTCTGGGCTGGACCGGAAGTTCATATACATGTTCATCGACACGCTGCGCACGCGCGGGATTTTGCCCTCGTCATTGACAGTCGACTTGTCGGCGGGACATTTGTAAATGCCGGATGAGTCGTTGTACTTGAAGAGGACGCCCTTGCGGATGTTGCTGTCGTCGATATCTGTCCATGCGTTGCCGTGCAGCCACGTTGGTCCCTGGCTGAACCAGCTGGCCCGGCTGCCGCCGCCGGGGAGTTGTGAGTTTTCCGGCATGCTGTCGTTGTTGTCACCGGCGTACATGGTCCAGCAGAGCTGCAGCTGCTTGTGGTTGCTCATGCAGTAGGCACCGGTGGCTTTGCTCTTGGCCTTGGCCAACGCCGGGAGGAGCAGGCCGGCGAGGATCGCGATGATGGCGATCACAACGAGCAACTCGATCAGCGTGAATCCCTTGGCCAAGCGCTGACGGCGCAGAGAATGGCGGTTGGTTGATTTCATCTGGCGGGAAGCTACGCTTGGCCAAGCGGCGATGCAACCTCCGAGTTGCCTAGCCAAGCGGTAACAAATCAGCGACTAAAAATTACCCGAATCAAGTGAATAAGACCGGCTATGTTGCCTATGAATATTAGTCCATAAATCGCGCGCCAAGTCCATTGCACTTGGGTGGGTAGCGGCTCAAACGTTGCCAAAAACCCGAACACGCAGAATAACGCAACCAAGGTGAGGAACAGGCAAAAGATAATTCTGATAATCATGGCGATAAATCGTCGGCGGGAGTGTCGATCAAGAGTTGGCGCTTGGCAATTCCCGGGCGTGCGCTACTCTCCGCCCCGCACCATGAAACATTTATTTTCAATCGGTTTGTTGACAATCGCGGCATCGGTACAGGCGGCTACACACTATCAGGTTTTGACAAGCGCCAAGCGCGACACGCACGCGGAGAGCTGGCAACTGACGAGCGCCGATCTCCCGGGCCACAGGGGCGAAGCCCGCTGGTCGATCAACAAGCGCACTCTGCACGGCGGCAAGCAGGAGGGCGTCGATCTGATCGAGGTGGACAACGGTAAGCTGCAGTTTCGCGTGATCCCGACCCGCGGTATGAGCGTGCTCGATGTCAAGTTGGGTGACGTGCGTCTGGGCTGGAATTCGCCGGTTAAGGAGGTCGTCCACCCAAGCTACATTAACCTGCACGATCGGGGCGGCCTGGGCTGGCTCGACGGTTTCAACGAATGGCTGGTTCGCTGCGGCTTGTCGTTCGCGGGGCACCCGGGAGAGGACAAGTTCATCAACAATGTCGGCGACGAGGCGGTGATGGACCTGACGCTGCACGGCAAGATCGGTAACATCCCGGCGTCAGAGGTAATCGTGGCGGTGGACAGGGAAGCACCGTACCGCATCCGCATCCGGGGCCGCGCACACGAGGTTTCCTTCTACGGGCCGAACCTCGAAATCTGGACGGAGATCAGCACGGTACCGGGCTCGGGAGCGTTTCGCATCCGCGACGTGCTCACGAACAACGGCACGTACGACGAGGAGTTTCAGATTATTTACCACGCGAACTTCGGCCGGCCGCTGCTTGGGAAAGGAGCGAAGTTGCTTGCGGCCTCGGAGAAGATTGTTCCGTTCAACGCCAACGCCGCCAAGGCGATCGGTCAACAGGCGGTTTACGCCGCGCCGACCAAGGGCTTCACCGAGGAGGTTTACAAGATTTACCCCAAGGCCGACAGCGACGGCAACGCGACGGCGGTGCTGGTGAACCCGGCCGGCGACCGCGGCGTGACGGTTCGTTGGCCGGTCGCGCAACTGCCGTACCTCACCCAGTGGAAAAACACGGCGGCGGAGACGACCGGCTACGTGACCGGCATCGAGCCGGGCACCGGCTTCCCTCACAACCGCAGCTACGAGCGCAAATATGGACGGGTGCCCAAGCTTGGTGCGGGACAGTCGCGCACCTTTGAGCTGGACTTCACCATTCTTGGCAACGCAGGCGAAGTCAAAGCTGCCGCTGCTGCAGTGAAAGAATTGCAGGGCGACAAAGGCCCGGAAGTCCAAAAAGCCCCGGAAGAGTAAACAGCAAATTTTCGCAGCTAGAATTGTCACCTGATTGAGACAAAGAATCTGTAATGCCACAGTTTCGCCAACCGTCGTGAAGCTGATGTCGTTTTTCGCCGCGAACCGGGACGTAGCCGCGAGAATGACCAGGTTCGTCCGGGAGGTTCGCGCGGCGGCAACCGAGGTGACCGCTGACCCCGCTCGGACTAGTCGGGATGATTTTTCTGTGTTTGGCCAGGCAGCGGTTCTTTATCGCCAAGCGGCGGGGGCTTCCGTATAATGCACCACCCAAATTGTTGGGTATCTCAGCCATGACTCGGATTCATTTCAATTCACTTACCAAGCTCATCGCCGGTTTGGCGTTTGTTGCCACTGTCCCATTGGCTACGGCCGACTGGAAAGTCGTCGAGCAGCCCAATCCGCTTGGCCCTGGCAAGGCGGTCGATGTGTTGCAGGACGGCAAATTAGTCGCCCGACTAGTCCACGGCGAAGGTCAGATCAAGCCGTTTCTGCACATCTTCGGGGGTGGCGGCGAGTTGGTGACCAATCCCGGTGTGGATAAAGAGGGTAAAGGAGCCGGTCTGTTTAACCACCACCGCGGTATTTTTATTGGCTGGAACAGAATATCGTCTGACCTAGGCAATTACGATATGTGGCACAAGGGCGGCCCGGGCAACGGGCGTTACGACATCGTGAGGTTCGAAAACACTGCGACCAACGATTCTGCCTCGATCGTGGCGCACATCAAGTGGCGTGCAACGCAAAAGGATGCCAGCGGCAGTGACGTGATGCTCTCGGAGCGTCGGACGTTCAACGTGTCGCGTCCGGGCGGCAGGTATACGCAAGTCGATGCCGGATTTGAGTTGAAGGCAGAGTGCGATGTCAGCCTTGGCGGCGACCTTCAACATGCCGGCGTGCATTTCCGCGCCCACACCGAGGTGGCTACGCGTAACAAGGAGACCAGCTATCTTTGGGAACCTTCCAATGCCGCTGGAAAGGGCAAGGTTATCGATGACAACCACCAGTGGGCACGTCTGCTTTTCCCTATTGGCAAGCGCTGGTACACGGCCCAGCAGATGAACACACCGGCCAATGGCGTCAAGGAACTCTCGTGGCGCGACTATGGCCGCTTCGGCTACTTCCTGCCCAGGCAATTGAAGAAGGGCGAGCCGTTCAACCTGAAATTCCGTTTTGCCATTGAGGAAGTTGATACACCGGCCAACGCGCCCAAGCAGTCGGACGAACAGTCCAAGGTGTCGCACCAGCTTTGCACCAAGCGCTACGAGGCGTTCCTCAAGTCGTTCAAGTAACTCACCGTCTGGCCAAGCGCTTGGCCTGGTTTTCTGATGTCCCTTTCTGACAAGCTAAACCCCGCGCTGAGCACCCTGCCAGTGTACCAGCCGGGCCGCCCGATCGAGGAGGTCGCACGCGAGCTCGGCCTCGAGCGTGACGAGGTCATCAAGGTCGCTTCTAACGAGAATCCGCTTGGCCCCAGCCCACTCGCCGTCGAGGCGATGAAAACCGTTATTGGCCAAAGCCACCTTTACCCGGATGGCAATGCGTTTTACCTGAAGAATAAACTGGCGGCTAAACTGGACATCGAGCCGAGGAACCTCATCCTCGGTAACGGCTCCAACGAGATTATCGAGTTCGTGTCGCACGTGCTGCTTGGTTCCGGCGACGAGATAGTCGTGTCGCAATACTGCTTCGCCATTTACCCGCTTGTCGCGATGATAAAGGGAGCCAAGGTCAACACCGTTCCCGCGGTCGAGCATGGGCACGATTTGCCGGCAATGCTCGAGGCAATCACGCCGGCGACGCGCATTGTCTGGGTGGCTAACCCTAATAATCCCACCGGCACCCTGGCCAAGCCAGGGGACGTCCGCGCTCTCGTCGAGGAGGTCCCAGACGACGTGCTGCTGGTAATGGACGAGGCGTATTACGAGTTCCTCGACGAGCCTGTCGACCTGTTGCCGCTGGTGCGCTCCAACGAAAAGCCAAACCTCCTCCTGATGCGCACCTTCTCGAAAATCTACGGCCTGGCCGGACTGCGTATCGGCTATGGCATCGGACATCCCGATTTCGTCTCCGCGCTGGAAAAAGTTCGCCAGCCGTTCAACACCAACTCCGTGGCGCAGGCCGGAGCAATAGCCGCTCTTGACGACGATGCACACCTAGCCAGCACTCGCAGCACAAATGCCGAGGGGCTGAATTTTTTTGAGTCAATCTGCGTGGAGCAGGGGATCGAGTTTGTGCCGTCGTACGCCAACTTTGTGATGGTGCGGGTCGGCGACGGGCAGGCGGTGTTTGAGGCGATGCAGCGGCAGGGTGTGATCACGCGCCCGATGGGCGGCTACGGCCTCCCCGAATGGATTCGTCTCTCCATCGGCACAGCAAAAGAAAACCAACGAGCCGCCGAATCACTCAAGGCTGCGCTGGCCTAATCCCTGTCAGTCAGGGGCCAATTGAAGTGACTGGTTAACCAGTCGAATGAGTCGCACGCCTGCTAAAACCGCAAGCGCAATTTCTTCCCGCTTGCCAAGCGGGGGGATTTTCCTTACTGATGCCTGCCGGATGAGTAAACCGCTGGAAGGAAAAACCGGGTTTGTTTTTGGCGTTGCCAACAAACGATCGATTGCGTGGGGCATCGCGCAGGCATGGCACGAGGCCGGGGCCAGGTTGGCGTTCACGTACCAGGGCGACCGGCTCAAGGGCAATGTCGAGCAGTTGGCCGCTGAGTTTGGCGATGACACCCTGATCACTGAGTGTGACGTGTCAAGGGACGGGGACATCGACCGCGTCTTCGCCGAGGTTGGAGACCACTTCAACGGCAAACTCGACATGCTGTTGCACTCCGTGGCGTTCGCGCCGCGCGAATCGCTCGAGGGTCGTTTCGTGAACACCACGCGTGAGGCGTTTGCCACCGCGCTCGATATCAGCGCCTATTCGCTGGTGGCCCTGGCCCGGGGGGCGGAGCCGTTGATGGTCGATGGTGGCAGCATCATCGGCATGAGCTACTACGGTGCGGAGAAAGTTGTTCCCCACTACAACGTAATGGGTGTGGCCAAGGCGGCACTCGAGGCGGGTACGCGTTATTTGGCGGCTGACCTCGGTGAAAAGAAAATTCGTGTGAACTGCATTAGCGCCGGCCCGGTGAACACCCTGGCCGCGCGCGGCATCGCTGGGTTTACCAAGTTGATGAGTCATCACGCCTCCTACGCGCCGCTCAAGCGCAACGTCACCGCTGAGGAACTGGGCCAGACCGGCGTGTTCCTCGCCAGCGACGGCGGCGCGGCCATCACCGGCCAGGTCATCTACGTCGACTGCGGCTACCAAATCATGGGCTAAGCGGCTGCCGCGTTTTGCCATTGGCCAAGCGATCAAGTTCCTGTGTGAAGCCTTCGCGGAAGGTCGGATAGTTGAGTAGTAAGCCAAAGGTTTTCTTGATGAGCTTGTTGGAGACGCGTTTGTTGGAGATGCGGCGTTTGGCGGTGGAGGGGTTCGGCTCGGGGACGAAGGGCGGCATGGGACGTCCTGTGGTTTTGCTGAGCCACTTGAAAAAATTTAACTGCGTCACCGGCTCGTCGTCGGTGATATTGTAAATGCCATGCCGCCCGACGAGTTCAAGTGCCAGGATAATCGCCTTCACCAAATCATCGAGATGCACCATGTTGAGGAATCGTTTTCCGTCGCCCTCGATGGCGGCGGTTCCGTTCATAAATTGTCGGAACAGGTGGCCTCGTCCTGGGCCGTAAATCCCGGACGACCGAAGGATGGCGACCGCTGGGCCGGCCTCCAAAATATTCTGTTCAGCCTCCAGTAGAATGTTGGTTGTGATGTTTTGTGGGGTGTCGGCGTCATTTTCGGAAACCGATTCACCGTTCGTTTGCTGATAAACACTCGTGCTGCTGATGAACACGACGGACTGGGTGCCCGCTGTCTCGAGCCATTGAGCAACGTGTTTCGAGCCAAGGCCGTAGACTTTTCTGTACGCCTCCTCGCCGCCTCGCGAGGATGAGGCGGCGATGACGGCCCAGTCGTATTGGCCGTCAATTATTTTTCCGAATTCGGTCTCGCGGGTGATATCGAGATTGACGGGGCGGATGCCGAGCTTGACCAGACGGTCGTTGTGTTCACTGCTGCGCCGGATACCGGTGACGTCGTGGCCAAGCGCGATCAGCCGTTGGCCAAGCGCTTCGCCGACGTAGCCGCATCCGATGATCAAAGTGCGCACGCGGCCACTATATCGCTTGGCCAAGCGGGGGGGCGAATCATTTTGGACTTTGCCGGGTGCGGGCTCGCCCGTACGTTTTGCGGCGGAACATGAGCCGAGTGAAAAAATTAAAGGCGAAGCAGGTTTATATCGTGGCCAACGGCGACTTGCGGTTGTCGGCCAATCAGGTTTGCTGGGCGGAGCAATCGAAAATGGAGGCCACGCTGGCCAAGGCGCTCAAGGCCGAGGGCTGGACGGCGGTGCGCGCCCACGCGTTCGATCGCAAAAAGAAGCACGGCTTCATCGACTCGCAAAAGCGAGGCTTGGAGGTGTTTCGCACGATCGATCCCGACGCGGCGCTGATCGTCGCCGAGTGCGTTTGGCAATACAGCCAGCACATCCTGCCCGGGCTCTCAACGCATCGCGGGCCGATTCTCACGGTGGCCAACTGGAGCGGCACGTGGCCGGGCCTCGTCGGCATGCTGAACCTGAACGGCTCGCTCACCAAAATGGGCGTGGCATACAGCACGTTGTGGAGCGAGAAGTTCACCGACAAATATTTTTGCAGCGGCCTGCGGCAATGGCTGGGCGAGGGCGGGGTGACGCATGACCAAAGCCACGTGCGGAGTCTCGACCTGCTAAAGCTGCCGCCCGCCGAGGTGCGGCTTGGCCAAGCGACTGGGCGGCGGCTGCGCGACGGCAAGGCGATCATGGGCGTGTTCGACGAGGGCTGCATGGGCATGCACAACGCGATCATCCCGGACGAGTTGCTCAACCTGACTGGCCTGTTCAAGGAGCGCTTGAGCCAGTCGGCGTTGTTCGCCGCGATGGGTGAGGTAAGAGGTGACGAGGCGGCCAAGGTTTACGCTTGGCTGAAAAGGAAGGGCGTGAAATTCCGCCTTGGGCCGGACGAGGCGAGCGACCTCACCGAGGCGCAAGTGTTGCAGCAGTGCAAAATGTATATCGCTGCCGTGCGGATTGCTGACGAGTTCGGCTGCGCGACAATCGGCATCCAGTACCAGCAGGGGTTGAAGGATTTGACGCCGGCGAGTGACTTGGCCGAGGGCATGTTGAACAACGTCGATCGGCCGCCGGTAAGCGACGCCAACGGACGCGAACTTTTCGCCGGGAGCGCTGTACCGAACTTCAACGAAGTGGACGAGTGCGCCGGGCTGGATGCGCTGGCGACGAACCGGCTGTGGACGGAGCTGGGCTGGCCGCCGGAGAACACGTTGCACGATTTGCGCTGGGGTGCGCCGTGCAAGGTCAACGGGCGCAGCGAGTACGTTTGGGTGTTTTTGATTTCCGGCGCGGCACCGCCGGCGCATTTCATCGGCGGCTGGAAAGGTGCGTCGAGCGAGCGGCAGCCGCCGATGTATTTCCGCCTCGGCGGCGGGACGCTCAAGGGCGTGTCCAAGCCGGGCTGGATCGTCTGGAGCCGGGTGTTTGTGATGGATGGCGAGTTGCAGTGCGACATCGGCGTGGCCGAGGTGGTGAAACTTTCGCAAAAGGAAACCGACCGGCGCTGGCGCGAGACGACGCCGCAATGGCCGATCATGCACGCCGTGCTCAAGGGCGTTTCGCGCGACCAAATGATGGCGCGGCACAAGTCGAATCACATCCAAGTCGTGTACGCGCCCGGCGAAAAAGCCGCGCACAGGGGCGCCCGGATCAAGGCGGCAATGCTTGCCGAGATGGGCCTCAAAGTGCAGCTTTGCGGCGGGGGGGATTTGAAATAACCGATGAGTGACGAGCCGGGAAAAATGGAACCGAGCGGCATCTCCTCGTGGCGTTGGCCAAGCGTGATCGTGCTAATCGCCGCGCTTGGCCTTGTGGCTTTTATTTACTTCATCAAGACTCCCGAGCGGCTGGTCGAGACGGCGGGCAAGGGAGCGCTCGAGGTGGCCAAGGTGCTGGACGAAGCGGCGGCCAAGTTTCGGCGGGGCAACATTACCGAGACGTTTGTCGCCAGCCTGCCCAAGCTGGAGAGCGAGCGCGGCGGGCTGCTGGAGTTGGCCAAGGTGACCGCGACCGAGACGTTCCGCAGCGAGGATGAACGAACTTACGGCTTCAAGTGGTTTGAGGTCGATGCCGGCACGACGATCACCGAGATTCGCGTGCCGGTGACGTACCGGTATCATTTGCGGATGCGCGATGCGTGGCAGTTGTCGGTCATGAACAATGTCTGCATCGTCCACGCGCCGGAGATTCGGCCGAGCCAGCCGCCGGCGATTCACACAGATCGTATGGAAAAATCGTCGAACGAGGGCTGGGCGCGTTTCAATGCTGATGAGCAAATGGCGAAGCTCGAGAAAACAATCACGCCGATTCTCCGTAAATTCGCCGGTGACGGGCAGCACCTCGACGTGGTTCGGGAGAACTGCCGTAAGACCGTGTCTGAGTTTATTGAGGACTGGTTGCTGCGCGAGGGCCACTGGGGTGACGGCCTGTTTCGTGTCGTGAAGGTTTATTTTCCGGGCGAAGTGGAGCCGGTTATTGTAGAGGAAGACCCCGAGCGGCGTGACGGCAATTGAACACGTAACCATTTGCCGTCGTCGGTAGTAGTACGTACGGTTCGCCGCGCTTCGATTCAGGGAGAGATTCAAAAAGCCATGTCTACTTCATTACTGCCGGAACATGCCAACGCGTTGGCCACGTTTGATCACGTGCAGCGAACACGCCTGGTTTTCGGCAACGGCATGGCGTCGCGCGTCGGCAAGCTTTCAGCCGAGCTTGGCCTGAAGCGCATCCTTCTCGTCACCGACCCCGGCATCGTCCGCGCCGGGCATGTCGCCACAGTCCGGAAGTCTCTCGAGGCCACCGGACTGGAGGTGGTCGTGTTTGACCAAGTGATCGAGAACCCCACCACCGATTGCGTGGAGAGATGCCGCCGGTTGGCCGAGCGGGCCGGCAGCGACTCGTTCCTCGGCCTTGGCGGCGGCAGCTCGATGGACACGGCCAAGGGGGCGAACTTCCTGCTGACCAACGGGGGCCGGATGCAGGACTACTGGGGTATCGGCTTGGCCAAGCGGGAGATGCTGCCGCTCATCGTTATCCCGACCACGGCCGGCACCGGGAGCGAGTGCCAGTCGTTCGCGCTGATTTCCGATATCGAGACCCACAATAAGATGGCCTGCGGCGACCCCAAGGCTGCCGCGAAGATCGCCATTCTCGACCCGGAGCTGACCCTCTCGCAGCCGCGCAACGTCACCGCCTGCACCGGCATCGACGCCATCGCCCACGCCGTGGAAACAGCCGTTACGAAAAAGAAAAACGAGTTGTCGTGGATGTTCTCAAAGGAAGCGTTCGGGCTGCTGTTGCCCAACTTTGCCACGGTGCTCAACCAGCCGGACGACCTTAACGCCCGTGGTAGCATGCTGCTCGGCGCGGCGTTGGCCGGGTGCGCGATCGAGGCCAGCATGCTGGGCGCGGCGCACTCGACGGCAAACCCGTTGACGGCTCAGTACGACATCGTCCACGGCCAAGCGGTCGGAATGATGCTGCCACACGTCGTGCGCTTCAACGCCGAGCAGGATGATGCACGCGGAGCGTACGCCGAGTTGGCTGCGATCGGGAAACTTGGCCAAGCGGCGATGAGCGACGAGGCGGTGGAGAGCTTGGCCAAGCGGTTGACCAAGCTGCTCGAGCAAGCCGACATGCCGGTGACGTTGCGGGCCAGTGGCGTGGAGGAATCGATGCTGACCACTCTGGCTGCGGAGGCGGCCGGGCAGTGGACGGCCAGCTTCAACCCGCGAGAGGTTGGCCAAGCCGAGATGGAGTCCATTTACCGGGCCGCCTTCTAGATTGGCTTTCCCTTTGGGCGCTTGGCTGGTTCAATCGCCGCGTGACGAGGGACGAGATTCTTCAACTCTTCAAGGACTCCGGCGCGTTGCTGGAGGGACATTTCATTTTGCGCAGCGGCCTGCGCAGCCGACAGTTTTTCCAGTGCGCGATGGCGTTGCAGCACATGCCAAGCGTCGAGCGCTTGGGTGCGGCGCTGGCGGAAAAACTCCGCGGCTACGAGCCGGCCACCGTGCTGGCCCCGGCCATGGGCGGACTCGTGATCGGGCAGGAGGTGGCGCGGCAACTCGGCGTGCGCTTCATTTTCGTCGAGAAGGAGCAGGGCGATCTCGTGCTGCGCCGCGGCTTCAAGATCGAGCCCGGCGAAAAGCTAGTCATCGTCGAGGACGTGGTGACCAAGGGCGGCCGAGTCGCTGAGGCCGTGGCCATCGCGCGAGAACATCAGGCCGTGATTTGCGCCGTCGGCGTGGTGGTGGATCGCTCGAACGGTGCTGTCGATGTCGGCGTACCGATGGAGTGTCTGCTGCCGATGGAGGTCGAGACATTCGACCCCGAAAATCTGCCGGAGGATTTGCAGGCTATCCCCGCAACCAAGCCCGGGAGTTAGTTTTCTTTTTCTAATTCTTCAATTCGCTTCAACTCGCAAAATGGTGGTTTGGCACTGGGTGATCAAGCCGGTAAAAAACGACTGACGGATGTTTTAGATCAAGCTGGATTCAGCAACATTCGACCGAGACATCGACCAACATGGTGCTCGAGGCCTGTCTTTAATCCGTCAGGTCGAGGCAGATGAGATTGCCTCCCTTTTTCTTAATGCCGTCGCGGACGAACAGTCGGCCATCGACGTAGGCTGGCATGCACCAATTGATCCCGCAGGCCTGCGTTCGACCGAGTTCGTTAAACACCGTTGGCGAGGCCTCGAAGAGGCATAGCTCGCCGCCGCTGCTAAGCGAGAGGATGTTTTTGCCCATCACAATGAACGCCGCCATGGCGCGCTTGGGATCCGGGAAGGAAAGGCTGTCATCGCTCCAGGTCGTCATGCCGGTGGCGATGTCGACGCAGACGAGTTTTGCAGGGTCGCCGATGCCGTAGTAGTGGCTGCCAACCCGCACGCCGTGGGTGATATTCGGCTGTGCCTCGACGTTCTTCCAAACTAGCTTGGCTTTGAACCCGTCGACGTCCGGCGAAATCGTGATGCCTTGCAGGCCCGTTTGGTGTGAGCCGACGACGACCGTATTGCGATGGATAATCGGCGCGGCGACGTGACGGCCGTAGTCGGTTTTTATCGGCACTTTCCAGAGTTCTTCGCCGTTGGCCACATCGACCCCTACAGCGCCCTCGACGAAAAAGCAGACGAATTGCTGACGCCCAGCGATGATAGCCGGGATCGGCGGCGGGTAGCCGGGTTCGTAGTCGAGTGCGCCCCAGATTGTTTCGCCGTTGGCCCGATTGAAGCAGACGATACCGGCCCCCTTCCCGCCGACCATCGCATAAACCATCCCGCCGATGACGACCGGCGCGCCGGTGAAGCCGTGACGCCGGGAGCCGGGCACGCGGCCTTTTTCGCCGATGAACTTCATGCCCAACTTGGCGTAGTCGAGTTCCCATTGGACATTGCCGTTCCGGGCATTCAGACAGTGGAGGGTGCCTCGGCTGCACTGGGCGAACACCTGTCCACCATCGACAACCGGCGTGCAGCGCGGCCCACGCGGGCCTTGGCCGTCCTCGAAAACAGGCGCCAACCCTGTAGCCCATTGTTCCGATCCGTCGGCAGCGGAGAGGGCGACCATGGTTTCCTTCCCACCGCGGTTTTCGAAATGGAACACCGTGTCATCGGCGACAACCGGCGACGACAATCCCTCTCCCGATTTGATTTTCCAAACCACTCCAGGTTGGTCGGGCAGCTTGGTTAGCATGATGCCATTGGAAGGAAGGATGCCGTCCCGGGTCGGGCCGCGCCATTGGGGCCAATCGACTGCCTGGACCAGAGCAGCTTGGCCAAGCGCGGTTGCGAGTAGCGTGTTTCGAAAATGCATCGAGGGCAATTCAGCCTTTCCTCGGTTGGGCGTCAAGCGATATCGTGCGCGAGGCCACTTGGCCAGCGCGATGAATCGGGACAAACTCGGCAGCAACCTACTCCTGCTCACCACCAGCATCATATGGGGGGCGGGATTCGTGGC
>JABGZB010000058.1 GCA_018674955.1 Verrucomicrobiota bacterium
TCGAGGTAGCGCTGGACGCTGTCTCGCGGGCGCTTGACCTGGGCCGACTTCAGCAACGGCACCGCTTTTTCATACTGGCTGCGGTGCACCAAAAACTGCGCGTGGCTGATCTTGGCCCGTACCTCGAAGTCGTCCAGTTGCTCGGCGCGCTGGAAGAACAGCTCGGCCTTCTCGACGTTGTCGTTGCGCCCGTGATGGTCGGCCAGCAGAAGCAGCGACTCGCCGTCCAGCGGGTCCTTATCCACGATCTGCTCTAGCGTCTTGATGGCCTTGGCCTCCTCGCCCTTGGCCAACTGCACGCGAGCCTCGAGTTGCAGGATTTTCAACCGGTCGGTCTCGTCGAACTTGTTTTTGTGAATCGTGCGTATTTGCGCGAGCAGCGAGTTGCCGCGATCAAATTCTCCCACCGAGATGAGGATGTCCGCTGCTCGAATCGGTGGGGCGACTTCCTTGTCCTTGTCCGCCTCGGCGGCATCGCGGTACGCCTCGAAGGCGACGTCGTACGTGCCTTGGTTGATGTAAATGTCGGCGAGTTGATTGAGTACCTTTGCGTCGGCCTTGCCCATGCGGCGGACGACCTCGTAGTTGGTGGCAGCCTTCGTGGATTCCGCCAGGCCAAGGTAGGCGTTGGCCTGGTGCAACCAGTAGTCGGCGTTGTCCGGCTTGGCTTGGATCAGCTCGCCGAACAGCGTCACGCACTCGCCGTACTTCTGCTGCTGCAGTTCGCACTGGGCGATGCCGAGCTTCCAGTCAAGCTTGTCCGGCGAGAAAAGGGATGCCTTGCGGTAGGCCGCCTCGGCCGAGAGATATTTTTCGCCGATCAAATGGCAATAGCCGATGAGACCGTAAATGTTGCCATCCTCGCCGCCGAGTTCGAGCGTGCGCACGAGTGCCTTATGCGCGGCAACATGCTGGTTCAATTGGATCAACACCACGCCGAGATTCATGTGGGCACGCTGGAAGTCCGGGAATTTTTTAATCGCCTGCCGGTATTGCGCCACCGCCTTGGGGTAGTCGTTCGACTGCACGTACAGGTTGGCCAAGGTGAAGTCCAGCGCCGCACTCGACTCGGGCGTGATCGCCTCGATCAAGATGACAATCGCCTGCTTCGGGTCGGCTTGAATCTGCGGGATTAGCTCGTCGAACAGCTCCTTTTCGTCGGCGTTGATCTTCGGCTCCACCTCGGAATTGACGCCGTAGCTGGCCATGAACTTGTTAATGAACTCGGGGTCTTTCCAAAACTGCATCGTCTTGGTAAAAGTCGGTTGCGCTTGGCCGAGCGCCGGGGCTAACAGGCCAAGCGCCAACAACAAACCAAGCACGCTGCGTCCTTTTTTGTTCGTGGGTTTCATCTTTGTTTTCCGAAATAGAAGGGTTGAACTTTCCTGACGGCGACCTTTCTGCCGTCCTTCATGGCCGGACTGAATTTCCATTGCCGAATCACCCGGGTCACTTCGCGCTTGAACTCATTATGGGTGAACCGGCGCACTTGATAATCCGTCACCCGGCCCTCCTCGTCGATTACGATCAGCAGATCCACCCGGCCCGAAACACGGTTCAACAAGAGCTTGGGCGGGTATTGCGGCGGGATCCGCACCAGCGGACGCGGCTCGCGATCCACTTCCGAGAGATCAAAGATTTTCATCTCCGCGATGGCATCGGTCGATACTTTCGGGTTCAACCCAGCGTAGATGCCGACGCCGCCCGCGCCGGGATTAAGCGCGAGTTCGAGCTGGCTCAGGGTCAGCATCTGCTGCTCCTCCTGTAGTTCCGGTTTTTCCTCTTCTTCCTCCTCCTCGGGAGGCGGCGGGGGCGGCGGGGGCGGCGGGGGTGGAGGAGGCAGGGATACGTCCACCTTTAGGAGCAGATTTTTCGGGTTCGAGCCGGAAAGTTTCTGCGTGAAAGGCAGGATCAGGAACAGGAGCAGCGAAATCAGTAGGCCACCGGTCAACCCCCATAAGACTCCCGTGTTCCTTGTCTCAACCTGAAAAACTTTTCCCATGACGTGTGGCTACGGCAAATCGGCGGAGAGGCTGATGCTCTTGGCACCGCCGAGCTTGGACTCATCGATCACCCTCACAACCAAGCCGGCGTTGGCTCCCTCGTCCACCTGGATGATCACCGGCATGTCCTCCTTGGTAGTCAGGCGACGGACGATCGCCCGCACGCCGTTCACGCCGATCTCCTTGCCGCCGTACACCACCTGCCCCTTGGTGGTCACGGCGATGAGAATGCTATTTTTGTCGAGCTGCATCGCGGAGGCCGCCTCCGGCTTCTCGACCTCAACACCGGTCTCCTCGACAAACACGGTGGTGACGATGAAGAAAATCAGCAGGATGAACACCATGTCGATCAGCGGCGAGATGTTGATATCCATGGCCTCATCGGCCCCCATGATGGATCGGCGTCCCCTCACGATGCCACCGCCTTTCGTTTGAACTGTTGCAACGTCAGACTTTCCAGCCGAACAAGAAACGCCTCGTACTCATCCTTGCGGCGCTTGATGGCGTAGGCCATGAAGTAGCCCGGCACGGCAATCAGCAGACCCATCTCGGTGGTGATCAGTGCCTCGGAAATCCCGCTGGCCACCACGTCCACCAGCTTGCCGCCGCCCACCGAGAGGCCCTTGAACGTCACCAGCATGCCCATCACGGTTCCCAGCAACCCCAGAAGCGGTGCCGTGGCCACGAGGGTGTTCAGAAATACCATACGCCGCTCGAAAAACGGCAGCCGGGAGGCGAACACCTCGGAGAAACGACTGTACACTTCGTCCAGCTTCCCCACTTCGTCCTGCGTGTAACGGATGATCTCGCCCACTTCGCCCTCGCTCTTCCCGGGTGTCCGCACCCAGTCGATCACCGTTTCATCGTCGAGATGCTTGTATCCGCGCTGCCGGAAGTTCAGCAGCAGGCTCGTGGCCACGGTGTAAATCAACACCGCCACCAACAGCAACGGCAACATCACCACCCCGCCGGATTGCCATGTTTCAACGATGTACTCGAGAGTGTCGGCCATCTATCAAGGTCCATTTTTTACCGTCAGGCCGTTTATGAAACCGACCGCTGTCTGCTCCATGCTGGCCAGGATGCCCTTGGACTTACGCGACAGCAGCGCAAACAGCAGCAGACACGGCACGGCAATGATCAGGCCGTACTCGGTGGTCACCAGCGCCTCCGAAATGCCGGATGACAGCCGCTTGGGATCGCCAGTGCCGAACACGGTGATCAGCTTGAAAGTGTTGATCATGCCGGTCACCGTGCCGAGCAGGCCCAGCAGCGGCGACGTCGCTGCCGCCAGCGAGATGAACTGCAGCATGCTCTCCAGCTTCGGCTTGGCGTGCAGCATTTTCTCATAGAGGATTTCTTCGATCATTTCCTTGCTCTCCCCGGTGCTTTGAATCGCCGTCTCCAGTAGTTCGCCGGCGGGGCCCTTGATGCGCTTGGCCAAGGCCAGAGCGGAGGCCGAATCGTTGTCATTCACCCGGTCGAGGATCGATTGCAAATCGCCGGGACGCACCTGCTGCAGCCTGGCCAACTGCATCCACTTGATCAGCGCCACCAACGCAGCCGCCAGGCCAAGCCCAAGCAGCGGCCAGATTACCACGCCGCCCTTGTTGATGTGCTCCCACCACGTCTCCTGCACCTGCTTGATCTTGAGCGCATTGCCCATCGTCGAGTCAAACGGCACCAAGCCGGTGCCGCTGCCGGTCACGGCGACGATCCCCGCATGGTGCTCCGGGCCGATGTCCACGAGCGTCGCATCTGTCGAACCGCGCAACTGCTCGGCCAAGCCGGCCTCGCTGTCACTGACCGCGAACACCACCAACGGGCCAAGCGCGGCAAACTTGCCCCGCTCTGCGATGCCCTCGGCGTTCAGCGCCGTGCCGTCGTAAACATGCCCGCCCAATAGGTTGCCCAGCCGGTCGAGCGCCGCCTGCACGACGGTTAGCTGCCCGGTGAACACCGACTCGACAGAACTGGACGGGTTGTCGTTGGTTTCACGGGCCGTCCTGACGATGGACTGGTACTGCTCCTTCTCGCTGGCATGGATGCGCGTTTCAAACCGCCGGATGTATTCTTCAAGCAGCGTCTTTCTCAAATAGTCGTTCTGCTCCGTGAACGCTTTTTCCTCCGCCTTGAGCTTGCTCAGGTCCACCGACTTGCGATCCTGCAGGCGCCTAGCCTCGGTGTGTTCGCGCCGCTTGGAAATGACCTCGCTCTCGAGCGTGTTCAACTCGCGGGCAAGCGGGATTTTTTCATTGGCGATTTTTTTCTCCAGCGCGCTCAACTCGGCTAACGCCTTATCCAGATCCGACTTAGCCGAAGCCGCCGCCGCCTCAAACGTCTGCGCTTGGCCAAGCGCGACTGAGCAAAGGAGACTGAATGCTAGTGCAAATTGCTTCATCATCCGATCTCCCTACTGAATGTTTACCGGAATCGCGATGAACTCCGCTTTCCGTTCGTTCTCATAAATATCGATGACCTTGCGGATCGTCGAGCCAAGCTCGGCATTCACCGTCCACGTCCAGCCCTCCGCGCCCGGCACGCCGACACCGGCAAACGAGCCGCTCTGATCTGCATAATAGGCGTGGCCTAGCCCGAGGTAGAGTGCCTGCACCTGCCGGTCTTTCCCCTCGGCATCTTTTCGCACCTCGATTGCCAGCGTGATGGCTGAGTTGAATCGATCCGCCTCGTTGAGCATGGCCACTACATTCTGCATTCGCTCGGCGGCGGATCGACCGCGAAGATCCTCCTTCTTCAAAGGGATGCGTGAACGCACGTTGGAAGTGCGATCTTTCAGCGGATCAGGGAAACTCGTCATCAGCGCCAGCGCCTGTCGCTCCATCCCCCACAGGGCGGCGTCCACCACCTTGTTGGCTTTTTTCAAATCCTCCAGGCTCAGGGTGATCCGTTTTTTCTCGGCATCGGCCTCCGAGTCCACCTGCTCGCTCTTGTCGATCGCCTCCTTGAGCAGATCAATCTCCCTCTGCAACAAGCCAACCGACTGGCCGATATTCTCCCGCTCCACACGCCAATCGGCATCCCTCCTGGCGATGAGTTGGCGCGTCTGCACCCATTTCTCAATGTGGGTGCGGGCTTCCTCGAACTTGGAACCCTGCGCGAAGACGGACTCTGATGTCAGCCAAAATGCAACCAATGCTGACAAAAGTGCCCCAAACGTTAGGCGATTCATATTTTGTACTGGATCTGATTACCGGGAATCCACGCCAAAAGAATGGCAAGAAGCGCTTAATGGCTCAGCCGGTAAAGCGGTGCGCAGGTGAAACTGGCAAAACAGATCAACGGACGCAAGGCCCAATAACAGGAAAACCAAAAAAACGAGCGGGACGTGAGTTATACAACCGAACAACCAAGAATCTGAGTCAAATGAATGCAGATTATTTGAGCAAAAAATGAACCTTTAAATCCATGGAATCCGTGTCCCTAAAAAAAGGAAGATCCGGGCAAAAAACCCCACCGATTAAAAACGGTGGGGTTCTGAAAAAGGGCCGAAATCAAATCGGCTTGTATTTCTTGTGACGGTAGCGCTCGTGCACCCATTTGAAGTCCGGGTTCTTGGCCGTTCCACCCGGCCAGAAAAAACTGTTTTTCCCTGCTGCAGAATCCCGGGCTGCCTTGAGCGTCTCTTTACTAATCCATTTGTGGTTCTCCGCGTGGCCATCGGCAAAACTAAACGAACTGTCATTGCCATGTGCAACAGCAAATGGATCCACCCAGCCTGTCGGGACGTTGATCACCCAGGTGCCCAAATTCTCATTGCGCGGATCCTGCTCCTCAACAAACACCATCGACATGGCTGCGTTCCGGATTTCAGTCATCTTTGTGAAATACGGCTGTGGGCCACCCGTTGCACTCGATCCCTGCCATCCGCCTCCGTTCATCGGGTTCGCTTTGGAGTAACTCACCCAAGCCCAGTGGTTCAGGTTGCGCCCCTGCTTGGCGCGTTGATCGCCCGGGCAGTGATACACTCCCGCGCTGGGGCAATACGGCCACATCGGACTCGCCATCAACCCCGCCTTTGCACCCTCCTCTTTCTTCTGAAGAGCACTGGCCCCTTTAGAATACCCGTCCTTCGGGCGCATGGCACCTCGCCAAAAACCACCCCGCCCCATCGCCGCGCTGGGGATAATATCCCCCTTCAATCTAGATGGGCTTATCACGGGAGACGACTCCTTATTGTCATCAGAAAACATCACGAATCCCAGACCCAATTGCTTTTGGTTGTTCAAACAGTTGGCACCCAACGCCTTGCCTTTGGCCTTGGCCAAGGCCGGCAACAGCATTCCAGCCAAGATGGCAATGATGGCAATCACCACCAGCAGCTCTATCAGCGTAAACCCCTTTGAA
>JABGZB010000417.1 GCA_018674955.1 Verrucomicrobiota bacterium
GCACAATGTGGTGAAGCTCTCCGTCGTTGATGTCCGGCGTGCCGGCCGGCACATCGCCATTGCCTCCGTTACCGGTAAGGATATTCTCATCGCCGCGGCGGTGAATACGCCACCTGTTGCCTTCACCCTTGGCAATCAAAGCCTGCCAACTCTTGGTGAATTCTCCGACCTTGTACCAGGCGGAGATCGAAAAACCTGTGTCGTCCTGGAAGTCAAACATCTCCTCGTTGTCCAACGGTGTCTCAACATACTGGTCAACACCGTCAAGATCGATACCACTTCCCCACTGTCCCTGCGAGAAAACGATGTCATCGGATCCCATGCCCTCACCGTGACTGTCTCCGACGGCATCCTGAAGATCCGCATCGAACGGCCAGTAGGCGATCAGGCCATCACTGATATTTTGCGCATTCACACTGGCGATGCCAATGAACATGAATGCACTCAACACTCCCGCTGCAACAAAGCGGCGGGCCAACGTTAGTTTCTTAATCATGATTTGGTTATGGTTTGGGGTTATGTTACAAGTTAACTACTATAAAAAAAATTCACAGATTGGTCGTTATGACTCGACCAAAAAAATAATTTTGCGGTTAAAGTTCGATTCACCAATAGCTTGGGAAGAGGGTGTTTATCGAAAAGAGGGAGGTGGCACAAGCCTTTTTCGAGAAAAAGTTATTCACAAGTTGTTCGCGGTTTTCCGATTTTATGAACTATCGCGCAGCCTCGCTGTAGGCATTGACAATTCCTTTCAAATGCCCGACGAATTTCCAGCCGATGAGCAAAGCCACTTTGAACTGGGGAGTCTGCCTGCTGTTTTTGACGGTAGGCTGCAATCGAGCTCCCCTACCCTCCGCGGGACAGCGGGATGTGGCGCCCATTGTTTCCGAGTCGCTGCCTGAACGGGCCGCCCGGGAGGAAGGCGAGCCGTTGTTTGAACGGCTTTCGCCGGCGCAGACCGGTGTCAATTTCGCTCAACGCCTCGCGAAGGATCACCGGCTGAGCCGGCTCAACAGTTCCGGCTTCGTTTGTGGCGGAGTCTGCATCGGCGACTTCAACGGGGACGGCCGGCCGGATCTGTTTTTGGTCAACGGCCCGGACAAGAACAGCCTGTTTCTCCAAAAAGACGATTTCCGCTTTGAGGACGTGACCCAACAGGCCGGGATTGACGGAGGGGAAGCGTGGGGAGCCGGCGCGGCGGCGGTCGATTTCGACGGGGATGGCGACCTGGATCTTTACGTCTGCAACTACGATTCGCCCAACCAGCTTTTCGTCAATGACGGCACTGGAAAACAGTTCACCGACGAGGCGCAGGCGCGGGGACTGGCAATGATTGACGCCTCGTTGACGCCGTCCTTTGTCGATCATGACCGGGATGGCGATCTCGACCTGTTTGTCGTTACCTACCGATACTATCGGCCCGGTGGTCGGCCCGCGAAAACTCCCATTGTCATGCGTAACGGCCGCCCGAAGATACTTCCCGGATTCGAGAAATACTACGCTCTGCGCCGGGTTGGGCCGTCGGACTGGACCGTGGACACGTGCGGTCGCCCGGATCGGCTTTTTAGGAATGACGGCACGGGCCATTTCACCGATGTCAGCAAGAGCGCCGGGATAACGGAAAAAGGACACGGCCTCTCAGCGACGTGGTGGGATCACGACGGTGACGGCTGGCTGGACCTTTATGTGGCTAACGACTTCACCGATCCGGAGCACCTTTACCACAACAACGGTGACGGCACGTTCACCGACGTGCTGGAGCAGGCGATGCCGTACACAAGCTGGTCGTCAATGGGGGCGGACTGCGCCGATCTGAACAACGACGGGCTGCTGGATCTGTTCGTTGCCGACATGGCGGCGACATCGCACTACAAGTCCAAGGTCACCATGGGCGACATGGGCGACCGGCGCTGGTTCCTCGAGAACGCCTGGCCGCGCCAGATCATGCGCAATAACCTTTTCCTCAACACCGGCACACCGCGATTCATGGAGACGGCCTTCCTCTGCGGCCTGGCCGGGACGGACTGGACATGGGCCATCAAGCTGGCCGACCTGGATAACGACAGCCGCGTGGACGTCTTCATCACCAACGGCGCCTCCCGCATGATCACCGACGCCGACATCTCGATCACTCCGCAGATGCTTGTCGGTAAAACCGAGTGGGAGCTTTGGAAAGAGCAACCCACGATGAAAGAAGTCAATCTCGCCTACCACAACAAGGGCGATTTACAGTTTGAGCAAACTGCCAAGCCGTGGGGCCTTGATCACGAGGGTATGAGCTACTCTGCCGCCTACGGCGACCTTGACGGCGACGGCGACCTCGATCTCGTCGTGGCCAACATCGACGAACCGACGAGTATTTACCGCAACCTTGGCCACGAGGGGCATCGCGTCGTCGTCCGACTGGCTGGCGCCGGGAGCAACCGCAACGGACTGGGCGCGGTCATCGAGATCGAGAGTCAAGCGGGGAAACAGATTCGCCAGGCCAACCCGATGACCGGGTTCCTCTCGTGCAACGACGACGCGGTGCACTTCGGCCTTGGCCAAGCGGACATGATCGACACTCTCCGCGTTCGTTGGCCAAGCGGGCAGGTGCAAACGTTCAACAACCTCGCCGCCGACCGGCTCTACACGATCACCGAGCCAACCGGTGGCCAAGCGCCCGCACGGGCCAAGCCAAGCGCGCCGGAAACCCTCTTCTCCGAGGTTGCGGAATCGGTCGGATTGGCCTTTGAACACACCGAAAAACCGTACGACGACTACGCCCGCCAACCGCTGCTGCCCGGCAAACTCTCGCAACTCGGCGGTGGCCTCGCCTGGGGCGATGCCGACGGCGACAGCGATCACGACCTCTTCGTCGGCGGCGCGGCTGGCCAAGCGGGAGCCGTCTTTCTCCGCCAAGCCGACGGGACGTTTACGCCAAGCGCCGCCGCGCAGCCCGCGCTCGAGGCCGATCAGGCCGCCGAGGACATGGCCGCGTTGTGGCTCGACGCCGACGCCGACGGCGACTTCGATTTGCTCGTGACCAGTGGCGGCGTCGAGTGCGAACCGGGCGCAGCCGTGCTCGCCGACCGGCTCTATTTGAACGACGGCACCGGCAAATTCACCCGGGCCGACGCGACGATTTTCCCGCCCGCGAGCGAGTCGAGCATCACTGCCGTCGCGAGCGACTTCGACGCCGATGGCGACCTCGATATTTTCATCGGCGCACGCTCCATCCCGGGTCAATACCCGGAGACGCCCCGCAGTCGACTGCTGCGAAACGATGACGGCCGGTTTGTCGACGTGACAAGCGACGTCGCGCCGGGGCTGGAGCGGGTTGGCCTCGTCACCTCGGCGCTTTGGTCCGACACCAACGGCAACGGCAAACAGGATCTGCTCGTCACCCTCGAGTGGGGGCCGGTTGCGCTGTTCGTCAACAACGGAGGCCAGCTCACCGACGCGACGAAACAGGCCGGGCTCGCCGAACGGCTCGGCTGGTGGAACTCGATCACCCAGACTGACCTCGACCACGACGGCGACATGGACTACATCGCGATGAACGTTGGCCTGAACACCAAGTACGGCACTCCGTCGGCCAAAAAACCGTCGCTGCTCTATTACGGCGACATGGAGGGCAACGGCCGCAAGAGACTCATCGAGGCCAAGAAGGACAAGAAAGGCAGCCTCGTGCCGGTCCGCGGCAAGAGCTGCAGCACGCACTGCATGCCGATGCTCGGCACAAAGTTTCCAACCTACCGCGCCTTCGCTGCCTCCATTCTCCCGGAGATTTACACAGAGCAACGCCTCTCCGACGCCGAGCAGTTCAAGGCGACCGCATTCGAGTCCGGCGCACTCATCAACGACGGGAAAGGGAATTTTACATTTCAGCCCCTGCCCCGCTTTGCGCAGGCCGCGCCCGGCTACGGCGTCGTCGCCACGGACATCGACGGCGACGGACTCGTCGAGGTTGTCGCCGCGCAAAACATGTTCACCCGCGAGCCGGAGACCGGCCTGTGGCGGGGAGGCATCGGGGTGATCCTCGAGTACGGGGCCGATGGCGCGTTCCGCGTCGAGCCGGCCGCCGAGACCGGCTTCATCGTGGACGGCGACGCCAAGGGACTGACCCTCTGCGACCTCGACGGCGACAACCGGCCCGACTTCGTCCTCTGCCAGAACAACGACAAATTGCTCGCATGGAAAAACCGGGGCGACAGCAAACCGCTATTCTCCGTGCGCTTGCACGGCTCACCCGGCAACCCGGACGGCATCGGTGCACGGATCATCGCACATTATACCGACGGCACGGTTCACGCCACGGAGATGACGGCCGGCAACGGTTATCTTTCCCAATCCCAGCCGATCGTTTATTTCAGCGCCGCCGGCACGCCGATCAGGGAACTGGAAATCCGCTGGCCTGACGGGGAAACAACAAAGGCCACCCCCGACACAAAATCTCACTCCATCGAAATTTCAAAACGACTGTTGTCGAAGACTGCTCGGCGACCTTAAAACCAGCCAAAAAAACCGCTGAACGCACATCCGGGGCGAGGACGGCGAAGACTCTACTTAAAAGGCCTAGCGCAGCACTCTCACGTTGCCTCGCCTCACCGTTACACCATCACGATCCATTTTTTCCAGTAGTGGGATCATAATTCGTCGCGTGGTATCTGTCGCCGTTCTCAATTCGCTCGCAGTCGCCTGTCCATGTTTGCGCAAATGCTGCTTGACCAACAATCGACATCGATAGAATTGAGCGGCCCCAAGCACCAAATCGGGGCTCACATCAATGGCTTCACCGGCATCTATGAGAAACTGAAGCGCCTGCCGCCCGGTTGAATTTTCAGTGATATATTTGCGCGCCGGTGGATCGGGCATTTGCATTGTCCGGCGAAGTTTTTCCCCC
>JABGZB010000418.1 GCA_018674955.1 Verrucomicrobiota bacterium
AAAGGCCGTGGCACGGCTGTCTGGGTGAGAAAAAACGGTACATGGCAAGTTGTGGCGGGGCATTCATCTCGGCTCGAATAACCACACGGCACACTCGGATGACACTGCCAGCACCATTAGCCCTCTTTTGCCAAAAAATTCTCCAAGTCCAAATCCATTATTGATGAATTGAGCGCATGGAGTTGGAAAGCCCCGCCACCGCCTATTTGGAATTAGCTTGCTGCATCGGATGAGGCTTGTTTGAGTTGGTGCAGTTCGAACTGGCTTTTGTGCCGGTAATTCACTGAAAGTTGGCAAATTAATCGGCACAAACTGAAAACAGGCCGTGTATTTGCTAGGAAAGTAAGTATTTGAGATGACTGCGCCGGATTTAGGATCCGGTTCCCTCGGGAGTGAAGGTTCGACTCCTTTCGCGCGTACTATCTTCAATCGACTCCCCGTCTCGAAGCCGTCCGTGTCTACTACGGCCGCAGAGTGCGAATGAAATGTTAAAGAAACTTATTACCGGAGCCTTGCTGCTGATGGGTGCCCCTGCCTTCTCGGCGCCGATGATCTCGGAGTTCATGGCGGACAACCGCAGGAGCACCATTGACGATGATGACGACCGATCCGACTGGATTGAGATCCACAACCCGGACGGTTCTCCAGCCAACTTGAACGGCTGGTTTCTGACCGACGACCCGGCCCACAAGTTAAAATGGAGGTTTCCCGCAGTCACGATTCCCGCTCGTGGCTACATCGTCATTTTTGCATCCGGAAAAAACCGGACAAGCGGCAATGCGCCGCTGCACACGGATTTCAAGCTGCGAAAGGAGGGCGGCTACCTTGCTTTGCTGAACGCAAACTCCGGCGTCGCCTCGGAATTCTCCCCGTCCTACCCGCCGCAGCACGAGGATGTCTCGTTCGGCAAGGGGAACACAAAGCGGGATCAGGTTGTGCTGCTTAAACAGAAGGCGGCTGCCCGGGCAACCGTCCCGGTGAACAGCTCGGACGATGCCGTCTGGAAAAAAATAGGCTTTGACGACTCCGGCTGGAAATCCGGCAAAACCGGTGTGGGTTATGATTACGGCAATCGCATCGGGCTGGATGTCGCTCAAATGCGGAACAACAACGAGACAGTTTACATCCGCATTCCGTTCGTCGTGGGGGATTTGTCGGTCATCGATGAACTGGCACTGCACCTGCAATACGAGGATGGATTCGCCGCCTTCATCAACGGCAAAAAAGTCGCCAGCGACAATGCCCCGACAACTTTGAACTGGAAATCCGGCGCGACCCGGAACCGACCCGACTCGACGGCGACATCGCCGGTGGAATTCTCCATCCCGAATGTGAAGAATGTTCTTGTCAAGGGCCAGAATATGCTCGCGATTCATGGGCTGAACAACTTGGTCACCAGCTCCGATTTGCTGATTTTTCCGGAGTTGATTGCTTACAAAAAAACGGAGGTGATGGATTCGTTTGGGTATATGTTCGTCCCGACACCACGGGCCAGAAACGACGAAACGGTTCCAGGAGTGGAGTCAGGCGTGGCCTTTTTGCAGCCCAGTCAGTCGTTCCAGACATCGATCCGGATCGAACTGGAACGACCGGAAGCAGCCAACCCGAAAACCAAGATCCATTACACCCTGGACGGCACTATCCCGTCGAGATCGTCACCGGTTTACTCCGGCCCGCTGACGCTCCGGGAGTCCGCTCCTGTCAAGGCTCGACTGGTTCATCCGCAAGGCGGCATGGGGCCGGTCGGCAGCGAAACGTATATTGAAATCCAACGCAACTTGGCTAACGCCTCGTCCAACCTGCCGCTGATCCTCCTCGAGAATTACGGCGGCGGCCGACCTCCATCGGGCGATTATCAGATGGCATCCATGGCGGTGATCGAGCCGGCCGACGGGCGCGCCAGGGTAACGAGTCCGTTTGCCGTGGGCAGCCAGGTCGGCATCAAGGTGCGCGGCTCAAGCACAGGCGGACGCTCTAAGGCATCCCTGTCACTCGAGGTGCAGAATGCGTTTGGCGAGGATAAAAACCGTTCGCTGCTTGGCATGCCAAACGAATCGGACTGGGTGTTGTGGGGGCCGTACAACTTTGACCTCACGCTGATGCACAACCCGTTCATTTTCGAGTTAAGCCGCCAAATCGGCAGATACGCGCCACGAACCCGATTTGTCGAGGTGTACCTGAACACCGGCGGAGGAGCGCTCTCCAGTTCGGATTACTACGGGGTCTATGCGCTGATGGAAAAAATCAGCCGCGATGCCGACCGCGTTGACGTTGAACGATTGTTCGAAGAGCACAAAAAAGAGCCGGATGTTTCCGGTGGCTACATCTTTAAAATCGACCGGAGTGATCCCGGTGATTCCGGCTTTGGTGCCGCAGGACAAAACATCAAATACGTCTACCCGAAAGAAGAGGAGATTGAGCGACCCGAACTGGACGCCCAGCAGCAATATGTCCGCCAGTTTTTCAAAGAGATGGGGACGGCATTGAATGCCTCATATTTCAAAGATCCGAAGCGTGGTTACGCCAAGTACATCGACGTTGATGCGGCAATCGACCATCATCTGCTCAACGTGGTGGCCTTCAACGTCGATGCCCTGCGGCTCAGCGGCTACATGCACAAACCCCGAGGCGGTAAGCTGATGTTCGGTCCCATTTGGGATTTTGACCGAGCGCTTGGCTCAACGGATGGAAGGGATAACAATCCCAGAACATGGCGCTCGACCTCAAGTGATCGTGGCACGGATTTTTTCAACTACCCGTGGTGGAAGCGCATGTTCTTGGACATCGATTTTTTTCAAAAATACATCGATCGTTTTCAGTCGCTTCGCCGTGCGGAATTCAGCAACGCCAACATCAATGCCATCATCGACGGGATGGCCGATGATCTGAAAGAGGCCCAAAAGCGCAACTTAGCCAAGTGGAACCAGCGGCCGCGCAGTGCTTACGGTGGCACTTACCAGGGAGAGGTGAACCACATGAAAACATGGCTTTCGCAGCGGATTTCCTTCATGGAACAACAGTTTGTCGATCCGCCGGAATCCAATAGGCAGGCCGGGTATATCGAACCCGGCACGCTCATCAACCTCAAATCAAAGGAGGGCGGAAAAATCTACTACACACTGGATGGAACCGACCCACGACGAACGGGTGGCAGCGTTGCTTCCAAAGCGATCCTTTATGCAAAGCCAATCAAAATTAACGAGGGCGTCCTTGTGACGGCACGTGTTTACAAAACAGCCCACAGAAGCCTGACTGGGTCCAACAACCCACCCTTGACCAGTAAATGGTCAGGAGCTCTGACGCATTTTTATTCCATTACTCGGCCTCCATCCGAGGAGGATCTTTTGATCTCAGAACTTCATTATCATCCGTCCGATCCTTCTCCCGGCGAGTTGACGACTGACCCCACTTTTAAATCGTCTGACTTCGAATTCATTGAAGTGCTTAACTTCAGTCAAAAAACACTGAATCTCTCCGGCCTGACGATTACCGGTGAAGTTCGGTACTCCTTTTTGGAAAATGACAACAAAAGCCTAAACCCCGGTGAGCGGGTTCTGTTGGTTAGAAATGCCAAGGCCTTTACAGCTCGTTATGGCGCGAATATTTCCATTGGCGGTGTGTACTCCGGCAAGCTAAGTAACGGTGGCGGTAGGTTGAAAATCGTCGATCAAAGCGACAAGTTAATCCTTGAGTTGAATTATCAGGACGATTGGATTCCGGTTACTGACGGTCGCGGTTTTTCATTGGTGGCCAAGAAATTAACGCCACAGGGTGAGATGGACGGGGCGGAGTACTGGGGTGCCAGCTTAAACATACATGGGTCGCCCGGGGTTCCAGACAACCACTTGGAGACCAATTACAGTGTCGTCATCAACGAGGCTCTCACGCACACGGATCTACCGA
>JABGZB010000419.1 GCA_018674955.1 Verrucomicrobiota bacterium
AGCAGCGGTTGCCCAATGTGTGTGGCCACGTTGCCGACCCGGTGTGAGTGGCTGTAGTATTTCGCGTTGCTACCCTGGTCACGCGTCTCGCCGAGACCGCGCAGATCCACGGCAAACACCGCTGTCGACTCGTTCACCAATTTCCGGATCGGGCCGTTGGCGTTGGCGGCGCTCAGCATGCCGCGGTCGTCGGCATAAACGACCACATCAAGTGCGTGGCTGGTGTTACCGGACGGCCGAAAGAGCAGGGCCGGTACCGGCATGTCGCCGGGGCGCTGAATCGTGAATTTGTCGATACGCGCCCAGTTGGTTTGGGCTTGGCCACCACGCTCCACCCTGGGCTGCGGGAGGTTCTCGGGTAGACCGATCAATTTGCGTACCTTCGCCAACGCCTTGGCAGGGTTGCCAGTCCAGAAATGTCTCCGTCTGGTTTCCAACCGGTTGGCCAGGCGTAGGCTGATATCGGCGACGTTGGCTTCGTCTGGGAAATCGTTATGGACCTGCCCCGTACGGGTTACCTGCAGTTCGGCGTCGGTGAACAGACGGATGTCCTTCGGCTCGGTGACCGGGCTCGAATCGTTGTAAAGCCATTGGCGCATCCAGCGAGTGGCTTCCTGTCGGTGCCCGACATGCATGCCATGCGTCGTGTCGGCCTCGAAGAACGCGAATCTGTCCGCTTGGCCAAGCGCGCCAAAGACTGCCTTCGCGTCACGCACCGTCTCGCGGGTGGAATCGATTTCAAAAAAGTCCTGGGTCGCAGCGAGGATGGCCGTGGGTCGAGGGAACCGCATCAGCGAGTAATCGATGTGGTCGATTCCATAAAGCCCCTCGCCTGCCAGGTGCTGGCAACCGTCCGCCGGACCGCTTTTGCCGTGGAATTTATCGGTGCGCTGCATGGTGTAGCAGGAAGGCGCCGCGGGCCCGATCCGGTCGTCGAGCGCCATCAGGAAGGTTGTCTGGGTGCCGCCCCCGCTGGTGCCGGTCATGCCGACCGGCTTGGAGCGATCCACTTCCGGCCGTGAGAGGAGGTAGTCGATCGACCGAATGCCGTCCCACGCGGAATACCAAACCACGCTGCGCCCGGTGAGCCTTGCCCCGTGGTTGAGCAGCGTATGGGTGGTGGTGCCGTAGCGCGCCGCCTTGGGCAGTTGTGTCCGTTCGCCCTGCGAGATCGGATCGTAGCTCAGCACCACAAACCCGTTTTGTGCAAGCAACGCACACGCGGTTTGATACGGCGGATACGCCTTGCCGTTGGCTGAATGACCGCATGCGAACAATACCCCGGGCCAAGGTCCATCGCCATTTGCCGGCAGATAGAGAAGGGCGGTGACATGATGATTCGGTAGACTTTCGAACAAAACCTTCTCAACCCGATAACTGCTGCCGTCCAGTTTGCCGGTGACCTTGGCATTAAGCGGCGATTTCTTGGGGAAGGAGCCCAAAATATTGCGGTAATCATCACGAAGTTTGGTCAAGTGCTGCTTCAGCGCGGCCGGCGACTTGAGAGCCTTGGCCAAGCGGTCGGCACGTTGTCGATCCAATCGGTCACATTGAGAGGTAAGATGGTTCCAGAGCAACTGCCGCTGATCCCCCTCCAATACCTGAAGGTCATGCAGTGAATTCACCTTTTGGCCAAGCACTTGAGTAAAAGTAACAACCAAGCCAAACAGCAGACAAAAGAACCTGAAATTGCAGGAACGCATGCGCTGAACTTATTCCACCATTGACCCTAGGCCAAGTAGTCAACAGGGCCAATGCCGTTTGGCGTTCAATTCTGTGACGATTCCTGTTAGGATTGCGCTTATCAGTGCAATGAAAACCATTCTAACGATTCACCAGTTTGACAACTTAACCAGATCATTTCGTTTGGTTTGCTTGGCTTTGTTTGGCTTGGTCGCCCTTAACCAAGCCGATGCTGCCAAGAAGCCAAACATTCTCTGGATCGTCGGCGAGAATTTCTCTCTCGATCTCGCCTGCTACGGACAGAAGAACGTCAGCACACCCAACCTCGACCGTTTGGCCAAGGAGGGTACACGATACACGAAAGTGTATTCCACCTCGCCGGTGTGCGCGCCTAGCCGGTCGGCGTTGATGACCGGCTGGTATGCCACCACTACCGACATGCACCACATGCGCAGCCATCGCTCGGATGGCTGGCGGTTGCCGGCCGGCGTGCGGCCGATCACGCATCTGCTGCGGGACGCCGGCTATCACACGGCGAACATCACGCACATCGGCGAGCGCGTGGTGGGCACAGGCAAACTGGATTTGAATTTTGCCAAGGAAGGCCCCGTGTACGCCGGCAAGGACTGGGACGACCTGAAAAAGAAACAGCCGTTCTTCGCGCAGATCAACATGCCCGAGGCGGAGTACGATATTTACGACCGCAAATCCGCCGAGAAGCCTCGCGTGAAATGGGTCGGCGAGGAATGGCATCCCAAGGTCGCCACACCGGAGAACGTCACGCCGCCGCCGTATTATCCCGACCACAAAACCACCCGTGAAGAATGGGCGCGCTACCTCAACTCCGTCACCGGCACCGATGTGCGCATCGGCTGGATTTTGGAGCAGTTGAAAAAAGACGGCCTCAGCGAAAACACCATCGTCGTTTTCTTTGCCGATAATGGCCGGCTAGATGCCCGCGGCATACACTGGTGCTGGGACAGCGGCCTGCATGTGCCGATGATCATTCGCTGGCCCAAGCGCGTTACCGCTCCCGCACAGGTCGCCCCCGGTCGCGTGGATGAACAGGTGCTGAGCCTGCTTGACCTCTCCGCTACCACGCTATGGATGGCCGGCGTTTCCAAGCCGTTCGGGATGCAGAGCCGCGTGTTTCTTGGGGCCAACGCCGAGCCGGCGCGCACCTACGCCTTCGCCGCGCGGGATCGCATCGACGAGACGGAGGTGCGCCTGCGCTCCGTGCACGACGCGCGCTTTCACTACATTCGCAACTACACACCCGGCGCAGGCTTCCCCACGCTCAATCGCTACAAGGAGAA
>JABGZB010000059.1 GCA_018674955.1 Verrucomicrobiota bacterium
GGCAGCTTGCCCCTACTGCGGCGTGGGCTGCGGCACAATCATCAAGACGAAGAATGGGCGCATCACGAACATCGTACCTGACAAGGATCATCCGACCAATCGCGGTCTGCAGTGTATCAAGGGCCTGACGTCGGCGGAGGCTATATATGTCAACCGCCTGACCAAGCCTCTCATTCGCAAGGACATGTCTGATCCTTTGCGTGGGAAGGTGTCCAAAACCAAGGGCAGTTACGATCCATCCTTGTTTCGCGAGGCCACATGGGATGAGGCAGAGGAACTGATCGCCGAGAAAACTGCAGAGATAGTGAAAACTTCGGGAGGCAATGCCGTTGGCTTGTACGGTTCCGGTCAACTCACATTGGAAGGTCAGTATCTGGAGAATATTTTCATGAAAGGCATCATCGGTTCAAACACAATCGAGGCGAACGCGCGCATGTGCATGACCTCGGCGGTGACCGGTTATATCAAGTCCCTAGGATCCGACACGCCGCCTACTTGTTACGACGATATTGAGCGGGCGGACATGATCTGCTTCTGGGGACATAACGCGCGCGGTTCGCATCCCATCTTGTTCTGGAGGGTGGCCGATTATAAGGCGAAGATGGACATCCCAACATTGGTTGTGGATCCAAGGCGCACCGGCACGGTGATGGGTCTGGAGGAAATTAACCCGAAGAAGAGCTACCATCTTCCAACCATTAACGGGGATATCTCCATTCATAATGCCATCGCCTATGCTATCATTGAGCGTCATCCAGAGGCTGTCGCATGGGACTTTCTGAAAAGTCATGTGGACGGGTGGGAAACTTATGTTGAGGAGGTCAATAAGGGGTATCGCCCTGAGGACGTAGTTGACCGCACCAAGATCGCTCCGGAGAAAATCTATGAAATTGCCAAGTTGTGGGCCGAGGCGAGCATCAAAGGGCGGAAGCGGAATACAGGTGGAGTACTATGCATCTGGGGTATCGGTTATAACCAGCATTTGCATGGGCAACACAACACGATGAGTTTGGTGAACCTAATGGCCCTGACTGGCAACATTGGACGTCCCGGTTGCGGCCCGCATTCGCAGACCGGCCAACCCAACGCCATGGGTGAACGCCTTACTGGCGGACTGACCGGCCGGTTGCCGTTCAATATTGGTATTAAAGATGACAAGCACCGGGCCTGGTGCGCCAAGCAGTGGGGTATTCCGCAGGAACGCCTCGACAAGACTGCAAAAATGCAAAACGTCGGCATGGCTATCGGGATGATGGAGCGTGCCCTGAAGGGCGAAGTGCAAGCGATGTTCTTGATCTATGCGACACACATCGATCTGCCGGACTCCTATCATCTTTCCCGTCCGGCGCTGACGAAGACGTTCACTGTGGTTCAGGAAATATACAAGGATGCGCCCAACAATCTTTATGCTGACGTGATACTTCCTGCAGCAACATGGGGCGAGTGGGTCGGTGGGCTCTATGTGCAGTCTGAGCGGCGGCTATATGTTGCTGACGGTACGGCAAATCCCATTAAGGGGACACGGCCGGACATGGACATGGTTATCGACAAAGGCAAACTCATCGGTAAATTGCTGGGTTTGGATGTAGACAAAATTTTTCCTTACAAGCGTAAGGCGAATGGCTTTTATGATCCGGAGGAGGTGTTCCGTGATTTCTGTCGTGCGTCAAAGGGGACGGACTCTGATCTCACCGGAATTCTCGCTGTGGAGGAGGAGACCGGCAAGTCGCCCTATCAGCAGATTCGCGATTTACGAGGTATCCAGTGGCCTGCTCCGACCGCAGCCATTGCCAAGGCGGGCGGCACCAAGCGCAGATACATGGGGCAGGAAGATTATTGGCCTGACAAACCATACGCTGAGTTCCGCCATACGGATGGTAAACTGCACATGCATATGTGCCATCAGAATTACTCGGAATACCGGGAAGTCACGGATGAGTTGTCCAAAGTCGGCACTGAGCCAAATTTCTATATAATTGATCACTACGATTTGTTGGTTAAGGCACGGGACATGGGGCTCACCCCAGAGTTGCCGCATGCCGAGCATCTTGGCAAAAAAGCTGGAAAGTGCCCAAAGGACAAGTATCCATTCTGGTTTGCGACAGGTGTGGTGTATGAACATTTTCATACGGCAAAAACCATTCGTGCCGGCACCACCCGGCAGCTTGTGCCCGAGATGTACGTTGAGATGCATCCTGATGATGCCAGCGAGTTGGGGGTTAAGGATGGTCAGTGGGTGCGTGTTGTCACGCGACGTGGTGAGATTGAGGCGCGCGTCTCGGTCGGTCTAGATTCAGTGGTAAAACCGGCCCGCAACACCGTGCCTAAGGGCTTTCTTTTCAGCCCTTGGAACTTGTCGGTCGCTGACTCAGCGGATCCAAAGAAGAACAAATGGCTCGCAAACGGCACCACCCACCGGGCGTTTGATCCCGTCTCCGGTCAAGTCGATTTTAAGAAGTGCGCTGCGCGGATTGAATTGCTTTGAACCAAAATAAAGAGGCATCAAGCAAAACCAATCGAGTTGGGTTTTTTAGAGCCCTGTTCACCGGCGCAGTGCTGCCGTTCGCTGTTCTGTTCCTGGGCAAACTGCCCGGCACGCGCCGATTGAGGCGTTACCTTCGTCCACCGGGGGCTCAACAGGAGGAGGCTTTTCTCTCTGCCTGCATCCGTTGTGGTCAATGCGCGAATGTTTGTCCGAACCAGTGTATCACTCTGGCAGGCTTGGAGACAGGGCTGGCAGGCTTGGCTGCGCCAGTTATCACTGCAAGAGCCCAGGCCTGTATCCTTTGCATGGCCTGCACACAGGTCTGCCCCACGGGCGCATTGCAGCCACTCGAGCCCACCGAGGCTGGACGCCAAACTGTCAGCATGGGCACCGCCGTGGTGCTGGAGGATGTCTGCTACTCGTACGCTGGTCGCACCTGCGGCGTGTGCTACCGCGCCTGTCCTTTGCCGGGAAAGGCGATGAAACTTGGTTTGTATGAGACGCCAATTGTTAACCCCGAGCATTGTGTGGGTTGCGGGCTTTGCGAGCAGGCCTGTGTCCACATGCCGCAGGCTATCCGCATCATCCCTGCCAGCCAACTTGCCCAAGAGGAGGTGCATGGTTGATGCGTGCTGGACGCCTTATGCTGGTGGGATCGATCATCTCGCGTCTAGGTGTGGTGGCTCTGCTTTGTGCTTTGGCGTTGATGACCAGTTACGTCAATCTCAAGCAGGCGTACAACAACCCGCGCTTGGTTGAGTTGAGCCTGGGTGCCACGGCCAGGAAGGCTTATGAGGTGGCGGACGCGGTGCTTGGTCAACTGGGCGACCCGATGGAGGTGGCGCAATCCAATGGTGGGATGACGTGGTCCATCCGGATATTGGGCATGCCATTCACAGACCCCGTGGCGGCTCTGTCGGTGTTGGCTGTGGAAGGACAGTGGGCGCTTGGCTTCGCTCTTGGCCTGATCGTGCCACTATTGTTGGTGTTCGTATTCGGACGCGTGTTCTGTTCGTACATTTGCCCGGCCTCGCTCTTGTTTTTTGCGGTGGCTCGTGTGCGGCGGTTGCTTGGTCGCTGGTTCTACTTCCCCGAGTGGCATCCCGGTCGAGGGTTGGCCTGGGGGATTCTGCTTGGTGGTTTGGGCGTAGCAGTGATTGCAGGACACGGAGTGTGGGTGCTTCTATTGCCATACTTTGCGCTTGGGCAAACGATTTTTCACGGCTTGGCAATGGGAACGTTGTCTGTCGCCTCGGGTAGTTTGTGTGTGTGTGTGGTGTTGGACTTTTTCCTGGGTCGCCAATTTACCTGCAGGTATGTCTGCCCCACTGGCCGGTTGCTCGGTTGGCTTGGCAAACGATCGGTGTTCACACTGCAACGGGATGCCAGTCGCTGCATCAATGGTTGCAACAGTTGCGCGGAGATTTGTCCGCAAGGCATCAGTCCACGACTAGACCAGACAGTCGATTGTTCGCTTTGCGGCGAGTGTATGATGGTATGCCCCACTCATTGTCTTTCCGTGAGAAGGCGCCGCCGCTTGAGTCCCCGTTTGGCCAAGGCGGCCTTGTTGTTCTGGCTGGTTTCAGCGGGGCCTTTGTTTGCACACCATTTCAAGGGATTGCCGCATTACAATTATTTTGAGAACTACCCGCAGGTGCCGGAGGAGGAGTTCCTTGGGCAAGCGGGGGAGTACGAGATGTCGTTGGTGGTGTACGATTTTCAAGGTATCCACAGCCAGAACATTGAGGATCCGGAGAACGTGAGGCTCTTTCTTTTGGTCTTCAACCTACTCAACTCGCGGGTGTATCACGGTGAGTTGACGTTCGAAATTCTTGATGGAGACCGTGTGTTACTTAGTAAACGTTACGAGAAGGCGCAGTTGGAGAACATGTATTCGGCACAGCGCAACCTGTCGGACACCGGTGACTACGCGGTGCGGCTGACGTTGCATGATGATGGAGGGCGCCAGTGTGTCATCCCGTTTCGGTTGTCTTCGCAGACGACACACTGGGGGCGCTGGATCGCGCTTGGTCTGCTGGTGCTGATAGCTGTTACCGCCGTTGGAGCGCGCAAGGCCCGCTTGGTCCAGGATCGATGTGAGGCGCACAATCGCAATCTGTCCTCTACGGCATACACCCAATGAATCACGACATGGAGCACTGCTCGATGGCTGCCGATGGCACCATGACGATGGATGGCATCCCGTTCTGGATGGCGGCCGGTGGGGTGGTGCTGATTATCCTGCTGACGCACGGTTACATGATGTTCAGAAAAGCGCCGGATATCGGGCGCGTGCCTTACTGGACGTTGAATCTGCTGAGCGCTGCTTGGCTGAAACGACTGGTGAAATGGCCTGCGTTCCCGCTGCTGATCCAGTCTGTGCCATTGCTTTTGTTGTCCCTGGTGATCGTTGCCGGGTTGTTTGGTTCACCCAAGGGCAACATCGCTCCTGTGCTGACCTGGACGTGGTGGTGGATTTTGCTGATCTTTTTTGTGGCCGGTTTTGGCAAGCTTTTCTGCGCCATCTGTCCGTGGGAGGCGCTGTCGTCGATGGTCACCGCACTATCCCTAAAATCTCGCCTCAAACGGATCACTCACGATCGGCCTTTCCCTCGCTGGGCACGTAACATCTGGCCGGCAATCGGTTTTTTTGTCCTTCTCACATGGCTGGAACTGGGCATGGATATCACCCATTCCCCGGCAATGACCGCAGTGCTTGGCCTGTTCATGTCGGCCATGGCAGTGATGCTGGCTGTGGTTTATGAGAAGCGAGCTTTCTGTCGATACAGTTGCCCAGTGGGGCGGATCAGCGGACTGTATGCATTATTCAGTCCGGTGGAACTGCGACCTGCCGATGCCGAAATCTGCCGTACCTGCGATGGCAAGGAATGCTACCACGGCAGCGCCAAGCAAACCGGTTGCCCGACCGGTTTATTCCCCGGCCACCTCACCGAGAACACGTATTGCACGCTTTGTTCCGAGTGCGTTCGGGCCTGTCCGCACGACAACCTTGCGTTGAACCTGCGACCACCCGCTACAGATCTCGTGCGCAAGAATCGTTTTCAATGGGATGAATCCATTCTCGCCATAGTGCTGCTGGCGCTGACGAGTTTCCACGGCCTCACTATGACTCCTGTATGGGTGAGCGCGAACAACCTGTTGAGAGTCGAGACAGGGCTTGGCCCAAAGGTCATGTTCACCCTGTTGATGCTCCTGATGGTATTGCTGCCGATCGGCCTTTTCTGGGTGACGGCAAGGGTGGCATCAGCGTTGACACCTACGGCCGGCGTTTCAACCGGGGTCATTTTCAAGGCGTTCGCTTATTCATTGATCCCTGTGGCGTTGTTTTACCATTTGGCCCATAACTGCATGCATTTCTTCATGGAGGCGGGAAACCTGCTTTCGTTGCTCAGCGATCCGCTTGGTTGGGGATGGGATCTTTTTGGGACAGCAAAAAAGACCTATGGGGCAATGCTGTCGATGAAAGCCATCTGGTGGCTCCAGATTATCTGTGTCGTGGTTGGCCACGTGTTTGGCGTCGTGGCTGCCGACAACCTGGCCAAGCGGTTGTATGATACATCAGGCTTGGCCAAGCGGGTGTTGTATCCGTTGATGTTCGCCATGGTGCTCTACTCAGTGTTCAGCGTCTGGCTGATTGCCCAGCCGATGGACATGCGGACAAGCGGAATGTAGGGAATGTTGCGGAAAGTCAGTCGGCTTTTCCGTCAGGGGTAAGGCAGCGCAGTGTTCCGTTTGTCAGGATTCTGGCCCGCAAGCCTCCCCGACCCTTGAGTTCATTTTCCGTTCCGGGGCAGAATGCCTGATCCATCCAGTAGCAAGGCTTGGATTCCTCCTCACCAAAGAAGCGTACGCCCTGCACTTCAAATTCCCGGCCGATCAGACTGTTCAAATCCACTCCATCCGTAATGACGTTACGCCGGAATACTGCAGTTGATTTGCCGTGTTTCTGGAATTTTTCACACAAATTCTGATAAACTGAGTAGTCAAAGAAAGTGATCTGGCATTTATGATCCTTTTCACGGTTGAAATAGCGATCGCCCACTATCCCCCGACCCGCTACGCATCTTGCCCGCTGTACCTCCTGAATTTGATTAGTGCCTGCATCCCGCCCGTGATGCCCCACGTAGTTGTGACCATTCGATATATATAAACTAATTATATTCATGTAGAAGAAAGGAGAATATGCGTTTGGTGAGAGAAAAA
>JABGZB010000420.1 GCA_018674955.1 Verrucomicrobiota bacterium
CAATGACTTGCCGGCGGCATCAGAGAGCTTGCGGATGGGCCGGTAACCGGCCTGCCAACCCTGCAACGCCGGGGGGTTAAGGAAGCCGTTCATCGAGATGCTCCGCACACGCGACAACTGCTTGCCTCCGTGCCGCGACGTGCTCATGTCGGCGGGGCACTTCCAAATACCCAAACTCCGATGGTACGGCCACAGGTGGCTCTGCATGAGATAAACCGTGTTGGTGTTGTCCGGCACCGACTGCGCGTAGTTGAGCCAGCCTCGCACCCACGACCGGTTGCGCGTGGGGAATACGGCGTTTGGCACAAGTTGGCCGTCGTTGTCGTCCGTGTACATCGTCCACGAGAAACTCATCTGCCGCAGGTTGTTCATGCAGCTGATGCCGGTCGCTTTGGCCTTCGCCTTGGCCAGGGCCGGCAGCAGCATGCCGGCGAGAATCGCGATGATGGCGATCACCACCAGCAGTTCAATCAGCGTGAAGCCGCGGAGTTGTCCCTTGGCCAGGCGCATCGTTCAGGCATCCGGGGTGGCGTCAGCACTATCGCTGCCGCAGCAGGCCCCGCACTTTTCCATGAACTTGACCAAGACCAGGCCGAGCAGTGCACCTATGATCACTTTTTTGAACATAAAAGTTCCCTTTTTGTATTGGTCGAACGAACCCTCCCCTCATCCACCCCCAAACGCAACGCCAAATCCCACTAGTTTGCCGTGGTTCTTTTCGATTGCTTGACCATTCCTTGGCATTTCGACAATCTCTGCCGAACCAAATTTTTCATGATCATGACTATGCAAACCGCTGCCGGTAAAACGCTGTTTCCCGAGGTGCAGGCCTTTCTTTCCAAGGAAGTTCATGGCGCCGTAATCGGTGGCCAGGAGGTGACCGCCTCCAATGGGGACACCTTCGACACCCGCGACCCCGGGACCGGAGAGAAACTCGCCACCGTGTCCAACATGCAACCGGACGACGTCGAACAAGCCGTTGCCGCCGCCCAAAAGGCATTCGACGAAGCCGACTGGGTGCGCCTGCCGGTGAATGAACGCGGTGTGCACCTCATGCGCCTGGCGGATGCCGTGGAGCAACGCAAACCCATCATCGCACAAATCGAGGCGCTGGACTGTGGCAAGATCGAGGCTCAGGCAGCTGATGATGTGCAAAACTTTATTGATACCATCCGATATTTTTGCGGCCTCGCACAGGGACTCTCCCTGGATACCGCCATTCCAGTTGCTGGTCATGAGGCGTCCGTGGTGCGGCATGCCTGGGGTCCGTGCGGCTTTATTGTGCCCTGGAACTTTCCATTTCTGCTTTGCGGCTGGGGCATCGGACCCGCGATGGCCGCCGGGAACACGTGCGTGGTGAAACCGGCCGAAGACACGCCACTCTCCGCCCTTTACGTGGCGCACCTTGCAAAGGAAATCAGCATCCCGGACGGCGTGATCAACGTCATTCCCGGTGTGGGTGAAGTCACCGGCGCGGCACTTTCTCAAAATCCCAATCTCTGCCGGATGTCCTTCACCGGCTCACCTGAGGTGGGTCGTTTGGTGGCGAGAGAGTGCGGCCAAAACCTGATCCCGGTGAAACTTGAACTAGGCGGCAAGGGAGCAGCCGTCATCTTCGATGATGTCGACATCCCAGAAGCCGCCGACAAACTCGCTCAAGCCATCACCTTCCACGCCGGACAGGTTTGTTGCGACGCCACACGGTGGCTGGTGCAGAAAACCATTTATGATGATTTCGTGAATGCTGCCGTGGACCGACTGAAGGCAGTGCAGATCGGGCATCCCCTTGGCGACGGCACACAAATGGGTCCGGTTGTCAGTGAAGTTCAGCATAAACGCGTGCTCGGTTACCTGGAGAAAGGCACCGCGACCGGTGCGGAAACCGTGCTCGAGGGCGGCGCTGCCCAAGTTGAGGGCTGTGCCGGTGGACATTATGTGAAACCGGCGCTGCTTGCGGGTTCACTGGATAATGTCGCCGCCCGCGAGGAAATTTTTGGACCAGTCGCCTATCTCGCATCGTTCAACGATGAAAACGATGGCATCCGCCTGGCCAACAACACCGACTACGGCCTGGCCAACAGCGTGTGGTCCAGCGACCTCGCCCGATGCAAACGTGTGGCCTCTCAATTCGAAACAGGAAACGGCTGGATCAACTCGCACAACGTGGTAGTGCACGGCGTTCCCTACGCCGGAGTCAAAAAAAGCGGCATGGGCGGAGGTGTCGTGAGCCTGGAAACGCTGCTCGACTATTACCGAAACATCTCCGTC
>JABGZB010000421.1 GCA_018674955.1 Verrucomicrobiota bacterium
ATCTGTTTCTCGGCGGAACTCCACTGGTTCCCGTGCACGTTACCCACCCCCTGGCCGGAGGAAATCTGGGTCGTGTAAACCAGAAAACCCGAATCGCCCTTCGCAGAATCGGGTACCCTCAAAGTGGAATCAACCAGCGAGTATGCCTTCACCTTGAGTACCTTCTCAATCGTCGAGCCGTTTCCATTTGTGTCCTTCAGCGCCACATTCAGCGTGTGCACCGACTCGGGGGCCAGCAGTTCCGACGCACTGTAGGAGACGCTCGTCACCCCGTCTGCCTTTGACTTCACAACCTCGACCACCGCCCCGTCATAGGTCACCACGATACTGTCCGGATCCGCAGATGCACCCTCGACATCCTTTACCAGGAAACTAAATCCACCGGCATTGGCCACCAGACTGGCCACCCTTGGTTTCGGGACGGCAGCACCTGCACTAATAAGTGGAGCACCGGCACCGCCATTATAAATGGCGGCAACTTCGTCCTCAGTAATGCCACGGGCCCAAACTCCGAAATCATCCACAATAGCATCGGCAAAGACGTCGACTCCACTGGAACCGATAGCTAAATACGTCCAGTCATCAAACAGCGCATTCGTGTTTACTCCTTCATGAAAAAGCTCACCATCAACCCAGATGCTCTTGTTTTCTCCATCCTTTACGAACACAAAGTGATGCCACTCAAGGAAGTCTATGTCCGATGCATCCTTGTTGATCCGTTGAGTCCCACCATCACAGCAACCGCCCGTGTCGAAGTAAATGTTGTTGTTTCCCCATGGAAGATGGGCCTGGAAATTACGCGCATTGCTACCCGCGGCTTCCGCCCTAAACCAAATGGTCGAGGCACTCTTAACCGCATGTAGTTTCTGCCAAAACGAAACGCTCATTGCATCGTTATCCGATGCCGCTGCCAGCCATGTGGTGGCTTCAGCATCAACCTTGATCCAGTTCCCTGTATTACCAGCACCAAAATCAACTGCACCGCCCAGATGCCCTTCAGCATCATCCACCGTGCCCTGTGCCTCACCCTCGATTCCCGCAACCTTATCAACAAGGTCTGAAGCACTATCGAATGGCCAGTAGGCAATAATGCCAGGGACCAGTTCGGCGCCCCCGCCTGATGTTTGACGAATGATCATGCCACTAATACCACCGGTGTTGTCTTCCAAGTGCATGTACCAGAGAGGTTCACCCACTCCCACATTCACCGCGACTGTGGCACTGCCCTGGGCGAAGTTGCCCGTGTTCTCTTCTTCAGGCTCTTCACCTGTCCAGATCTTGGCAACCTGATTGCCATCCGTCGTCCGGCCTTCGAAAACCGTGACATTGTAGGTGCCCGCTGCAAGGCCATCAATCCGCATGCGCGCCGTGGTTCCGGCTGTATCGGTAATCTTGAAGAAGTAATCATTGCGAGCCTCCTGTGGCACACTTTCCCCATCGTATTCAGCTCCCTCGCCTGGCTGCGCTGGATTGTTCGGGTTGAACCCATCGTCCAGCGCGGTCAACGTGGCGCCGCCTCCCAAATCCACCGTTTCATCCATTACGAGGTTGTCGAATGTGATCCACGGGTCTGGTGACGCGCCGGCTGAATTAGCTGCGTCGCCGCCGAAGTCGATGAGGAAAAGTTGTGCACTCACATTAGTGACGCCAACAATGCCAATCAACGACAATACCCCCGCAGCTATAAAGCGACGGGCCGTCATTAGTTTTTTAATCATAATTCGGTTACTGTTTGGAGGTTTATTACAAGTTAACTAATATAAAAAAAATCTTCCGAGTCAGTGTTCCTCCGACTCAAATCCGGTTTTACTGATACTGTCTGCTTTAGTTTTGAACACAAACATCAATCAACATAGAAGCCAAGAATCCTTTAATTTAATCTGATTCGCTTACTTGGAGGAAAAATAAAACATAGACGCCCTCGCCTTGGCAACACTTTTTTACGTTTTTTTGGGGGGGGGAGGAGAGGCTGTTCTTGGCTTCAATTTGGGACAGTGATTTCAGCGTTTTTCACGGATTGACTAGATCGCTTTTGTTCTCTCATTCTCATTCATCTGCGTTTCATTTCCGGTTCTCGCGCTTGGCCAAGCGTACGCTCCACGGCAAGTC
>JABGZB010000422.1 GCA_018674955.1 Verrucomicrobiota bacterium
CTGAGTTGCGGTGCCTGTTTCGCGCTTGGCCAAGCGGGCGAAGCAAACTCCGTGCATTGCAACTATTTCAGCAGGACGGAGTTTAATCCTTGGTTGACAACTGGCGTGGTTTTGGTACCAACCGCGCTGACCTGACAGAATGAGGGCCTTGAATAAAATGAAGATTAAACAAATGCGGGCCAGCGGTTTCACGCTGGTGGAAATCATGATTGTAGTCGCCATCATCGGGCTTTTGATCGCTGTGGCCGTTCCCAACTTTAGCAAGATGCGCAAAGACGCCCAGAAGACAGCCTGCCACTCCCAGTTGAAGCAAATCGATGGCAGCAAGGAAATGTGGGCTACACAGGAAAAACGGGCTGACGGTGATACGCCGAGCGAGAGCCAGTTGGGGGATTACTTCAAGGACGGTATGCCAACCTGCCCAGGCGGCGGGTCATATTCCATCGCCCCGGTCGGGACAGACGCAACTTGCTCCGTCCACGCAAAACTGGGCCAGTAAACAGCGTCACCATTTTGAAGAGGCGGTCCATGCGGCCGCCTTTTTCATTTCAATTAAGTAAAAGTGAAGCTCAAGTTTTACGCCTACAAAAACTGTGACACCTGCCGAAAGGCCAAAAAATATTTGGACGAGAAGGGGGCCGAATACGAACTGATCCCGATCAGGGAACAACCGCCGACTAAGGCCGAGTTAAAATCCGTATTTCTCAACTGCGGCGGCAACATTCGCAAACTGTTCAACACCTCCGGCGGAGACTACAAAGCCCTAAACTTGAAAGAAAAGCTCCCCAACATGAGCAAAACAGAAGACATCGATCTTCTCTCGAAAAACGGCAACCTTATTAAACGCCCCTTCTTAATCGCCGGGGATCGGGGCCTCGTTGGTTATAGGGAAAAGGAGTGGGGCGAGCAGATTGAGTGAATGGCTACTTCCGGAGTTGAGGAGGAAGCCGGGGGCGGTGCCCGCGAGCTCGGCGGCCGCAAATCTGAAGGGCCAAACTCCCCAAAATGACTGATACAGAAGCCATCGATCTCATCTCAAAAAACGGCAATTTAGTCAAACGTGCATTATTTATATCATCTAAAATTCTGTTAGTTGGGTTTCAAGCTTCAGAATGGAACAAAATTAGTGAACAAGAGGTGTTCTGAAGGATGGCTAGTCCTTTAAAATCAACTGTTCGCATTCTCTAAGAAGCAGTCCAACCAGTAGGACATTGTGAAAGCTGCTGACTTTATCCAGACGTTGGAGGCTTTCATAATGTAATTTAGCTTTATTGAAGCAAGAAGCACTCTGGTCTTCATCTTTCATTTTGCCGTAGGCGAGGGATAGCACTGTGTTATTCATCGCTAAGAGTTCGATGTTGTTTTCGGGTATCTCAGACAAGGATTTTCGGCACCAGTACTCTGCTTTTTCAAGGTTTCCAACTCTGTATTCAGCGAGGCCGGCTGTGAAAGTTCCCCAAATGTAGACCCAGTTATTTTCCGTAGTTGACTCTATTGATTCTATCGCATAGGCGTGGGAATCTCTGGTTAGCTTGCTGTCAGTTTGTAAGATTAAACAGCCCTTTACCACAACTTCATGCCTTTGTTCGGCAAATTTTTGCAGTGATCGATTACTATATTCAGTATACATTTCAAGATTTCCGGTTTCTGCAAGCATTGCTGCGCCAAGCATCCAGTGCACCCCTCTTCCAAAACTATTATTGTCTTCATTGAGATCGAGTGTTGAGAACTTGATAACATCTTCAATTGCTTGTTTGCTGTCGCCTAGTTTCAGGTTTACTCTGCCTCTAAATAAGTATGCCAATGGATTGTTCGGCCTTAATCTTATCAATGAATTCTGTGCTACAAGAGCAGATTTTAAATCACCGTTTCGTTCATAGTTGTCTGCCTTTTTTTGCATTGAGTTAGCTAACGCTCCTAAGCCCTCGCCCTTTTTTAGGAGGATGTCTTCAGCATTAAGCACATCGCGTTCTGTTAACTCTTGCTGGTTGTCGAGAACCAGCGAAAGAATTGCTTTGTCCTCACTTCTTCTAGCTTGCTGCCAAGCGTATGCTGCAAATAAGGCAGATGCAATGGAGACTATTGCAACAACCAGTAACATTGCTGCCCGTTTCTTTTGCGCAGAAGCGTTCTCTCGTTCGGCCTTTGCCAAGCGCTTAGCTTGCTCTAGTTCGTGTTTTTGTGCGGCTTCTTTTTCGGCTTTAAGTTCAAGTTTAATTTCGTGGCTTTGCTCAAGGAATCGAATCGCTTGGGCGTAATCGCCGTGGTAGCGCTTGCCCCACGGCTCGGTGGGGTTTTCGTTTTCCTGCCAAGACAACGCTATTTGCAAGTCGGGATCGTGGTAAAGGCCGGCCCTGTCGTCTGCGTGGAGTTGGGCTGTTTCAGCCAAACGGCGGTAGATGCGGGCGGATTCGGCCTCGTCATCGACCCAGCGGCCGAGATTCTCCCAAACGCGCATGAGGCTCTCGTGCGAGATGTCGATGACGGTGTCTGCGGCGAGATCGATTTCGGCTGGCGGCATCAGGAACGTCCGGCCCGGTTTGCGGTAGCGGTCAATGATTGCAATCACGTCGGCTTTGTCGGCGGCGGTGATGGCGCAAAGCTCGTCGATGGAGGTTGGGCGGCGGATGCCGCGGTTGTCAGGGCCTTTCTCGGTCAACGCCTGGAACAGGCGCCTGGTGAGTCTTTTTTCCTCCTCTGATCCTGCCTCGGCTAACACCTCGTCAGCATGGCGAGAGAGGGCCTGGGCCATGCCGCCGGTGGCCTCGTAGTGCCGCAAGTCGAGAGGCTCGCCTTCCTTGTGATCGGCAAGCCAATGGTCCCATGTGCGCATAAGGGCATGCTGCAAAATGGGCAATTGGTCCGGGTCGTCCCCGAGGTCGTTGAGGAGGCGCTGAACCAGGCGCGGGGCGATCTCGCCGCCGCCGACCCGCACGGGGCCATCGATGGCGATCTTTTTGTTTTCGCGGTTGAGCCGCGGGACCAGGTATTCGCCCTTGTTGACCGCCTCGGCGAGCTCCTCGAATTGCGAGCAATCGCCAAAAAAGTCGGAGCGCATGGTGAGCACAACGTAGACGGACAACTCCTGCTGGCTGGCGGCCTCAACCAGAATTTTGACGAAAGAGGCGGCCTCGTCGCGTGACCCGCGTTCAGATTGGCTGGAGTTGAATCGGAACAGTTCCTCAAACTGATCGACCACGATGAGGAGGTTTTCGTTATGCTTAAGGCCCAGTTGCCGTGCGTCCTCGATGAGCCCGAGTCCGCTACGGATGAGAGTGGCTTCGA
>JABGZB010000423.1 GCA_018674955.1 Verrucomicrobiota bacterium
AGGAACTCGACCTGCTCGACCTCGCCAACCGCAAGGGTAAGGCGCCGGGCGGCTATCAGGACTCACTGGCCGAGGCGCGGTTGCCGTTCATTTTCATGAACTCCGTCGGCGTGCAGCGCGACGTCGAGACGCTGCTGCACGAGGCCGGACATGCGTTTCACACGATGGCCAGCCAAGGCGAGCCGCTACACTCGTACCGCCACGCGCCGATCGAGTTTTGCGAAGTCGCCTCGATGGCGATGGAGCTGCTCGGCGGCGAATACCTCGGCGAGTTTTACGACACAGAGAAAGTGCGCCGTGCGCGGATCACCCACCTCGAGGGCATCGTGTTCGTCTTCCCGTGGATCGCCACGGTCGATGCGTTCCAGCATTGGCTCTACCTGAACCCCGGCCACTCGGTCGCCGAGCGCGACGACGCCTGGGACGGCTTGATGGATCGATTCGGCGGCGGCATCGACTGGAGCGGCCACGAGCGCGCCCGGGCCAAATATTGGCACAAGCAACTCCACATTTTTCTGCACCCATTTTACTACGTCGAGTACGGCATCGCCCAACTCGGCGCACTGCAGGTATGGGCCAACAGCAAGCAGGATCGCGGCCGGGCGCTCGCCGACTACAAAGCCGCGCTCGCGCTGGGCGGCTCAAGGCCGTTGCCGGAACTGTTTGAGCGCTGCAACACCCGGCTCGATTTCAGCCGCGAAACCGTCGCCCCGATGGCCGAGCTGTTGCGAAAAGAATTGGCTGCGCTGAAGGGTTGAGCGAACTCAACGATTGACCAGCCAGAGCACCACGCCGATCAACGCGGAGCCGACGACCCCAGCGATGATGCTCCACATTTGGATCTTGTTCCGGTTTCGCCGGTTGGAACGCCCCATGCCAGGAAGCAGGTAATAACGAGGTGCTTCCTCCCCTTCTTTCGGCTTTTTATTCGTGAATCCAAACATCAATCGCTCCTCCATGACGCACAACTCGCCAAACTCTATTCATCCTGTCGCCAAATGACAACCACGCTTGGCCCAGCGCAGACTCTCCGCTAACTTGGCTTCGTGAGTTTTGTCGGCCATTTTGACCAATTGCCCATCGACGCGCTCAGGAGCCGCGCCCGCGACGCTTCGGACGGTGAGGTGTCAGCCGCCCTGGCCAAGCGCGACTTAGGCTTGGCCGACCTCGCTGCCCTGCTCTCCCCCGCCGCCGCCGGCCAGCTCGAGCCGTTGGCCAAACGCGCGAACCAACTGACCCAGCAACGGTTCGGCAAAGTCATCCGGCTCTTCGCGCCGCTCTACCTCTCCAACGAATGCATCAACAACTGCCAATACTGCGGTTTCTCACGCGACAACCCGATCCTGCGAGTGACGCTCTCGCTCGATGAAGTCGTGCGCGAGGCCGGGGCACTCGCCGGGCAGGGCTTTCGCAACGTCCTGCTCGTCGCCGGGGAACACCCAAAGTTTATCTCGAGCCGCTACATGGCCGACTGCGTCGAGGCGCTGCGCGACGCCGTCCCGTCCATCTCGCTCGAAGTTGGCCCGATGGAGACCGACGAATACCGGCCGTTGGTCGAAGCCGGCGCGGAGGGACTCGTCGTTTATCAGGAAACCTACCACCGCGAGGTTTACGCAGCCATGCACACCTCCGGCCCCAAGCGCAACTTCGACTGGCGGCTCGAGACGCCGGAGCGCGCCCATGCAGCCGGCTTCCGGCGACTGGGCATCGGGGCGTTGTTCGGGCTGAGCGACTGGCGGCGCGAAACCCTCTGCCTCGCCGTGCACGCGCAATACCTGCTGCGCCACTGCTGGAAATCGCAACTGACCATTTCACTGCCGCGCCTCCGCCCCTGCGCCGGTGAGTTCGAGCCGTTGACTGACTTCAACGATCGCAACCTTGTTCAGGCCATCTGTGCGCTGCGTCTGTTTCTGCCGGACGCCGGCATCGTCCTCTCCACCCGCGAACCGGCGAGCCTGCGCGACCGGTTGATTCCATTGGGCATCACGATGATGAGCGCCGGCAGCCACACCGAGCCGGGCGGCTACACCGGCGCCGGCCAAGACAATTTGCACTACACCGAGCGCGGCCGAATCAAAGAGTTGGCAGAAGGTGCGAGCGAGTGGACCACACGCGCCACCGGCCAGTTCGACATCGCCGACGAACGAGAGCCAAGTGCAGTTGCCGCCACGCTGACCCGCCTCGGCTACGAGCCGGTCTGGAAAGACTGGGATCCGGCTATCCTCTCCAACTAAACAACAGCAGTTCGCGGGTCGAGTCGGTGACTTTGCAGGCGTCGGCGATGCGAAGTTTTTGCACCCAAAACAACCGTCCATCAGCGGCCTCAG
>JABGZB010000424.1 GCA_018674955.1 Verrucomicrobiota bacterium
ATTACATGACTCCCCGCTCATCCGGCCTGCGGTCTCACGGGGGAGAAGGGATCAGGTTTTGGGAGCACCCGTGAGCAGAATGTGTGTGTAACGCTACTTCAGAGGCGGGGGGGCGCTGAGTTTGCGGTAGAGCCAGGCCTCGAGCGGGCGCAGCGGGGCCAGCCACCTGTAAAGGGGCGAGTAGTAGAGCCGCAGCCGGATCACGGATAGCAGCATCACCAGTGAGGTGCGGCCCATCTCCACTTTTGAGCCGACCTGATCGGTCCACTCGGTGGGCACTTCGCGCACGCTGTAGCCGGAGCGCTTGAGGGCGTAGAGCAGGTTGATGTCGAACGCCATGTCGGCGACGGTGAGCTGGCCGTGGATCGCCTGGACGGCCTCGCGGCGCATTACCTTGGCACCGCACTGGGTGTCGCGGATGTTCATCCAGAAGAAACCCTGCACGATAGTGTGGAATACGCGGCTGGCGAACTGGCGCCGGAAGGTTTGCTCCTGTCGCAGCACCGAGCCGGCCATCCAGCGGGAGCCGATCACGCAGTCGGCCTCGGCGCATTCGGTGACGAGGTCGTCGAAGGCGGCGGGAGGGGTTGCGCCGTCGGCATCGACGTAGCCGACAAGGTCGGCCTCGGGTGCGAGCTTGAGTCCCTCGATCAACGCACCGCCCTTGCCGACCGGCTCGGGGATGTTGACGTGGCTGATCTCGGGGAATTGTTCCGATGCGCGCTCGACGATGCCGAGAGTGTCGTCGGTGCAGCCATTGAGGACGACGACAAGGTGGAAGTTGTCCGGATGATGCTCCCGAAAGTAGAGCGCGTACTCCCCGAGCACCGGCCCGATGCGGGACTCCTCGTTGTAGGCGGGGATCAGCAGCAGAATGCTGGGGGAGTCGCTTGGCACGCGGATGGTTTACCCAATCAGGATCGTTTTGGCAATGCTCACCAGATGGTGAACGCGCCGTCCTCGCCCCAGAGCTGGGAGCCGCGGTACTTTTGCATTTGGTCGATGGACTTCCAGCGCACCGAGCCGTCGAGCAAGCCGACGTTGCCGCCGTCCGCGCCGATATCGGCGGAGGACGCCCCCTCGGCACCGGGATTTGAAAAGTCGCGTTCGCCGGTTTCGTCAGTGTTGTAGTCGAACAAGATCGGGCCGCGTGCGCCGTGTGGAGCGAGTGAGTGCATGTAGCCAGGCGACCACGTATTGAGGTCGGTGACGAGTGGCAGGCTGGGGTTGTCGGTGAGGGTTTGCGGGGAGATCCAGCCCTGAAATTCGCCCATCGCCGGCCACGGTGTCTGGTAATGGCCGCCGAGGTAGTTGTAGCCGATGACGTAGCCCCAGCCCTCAAAGAGCCAGCCTCTGGGGTTGCCGAACGGCTTGCCGAGGTTGGAACATTCGTAGATTTTGTATGGTGCGTACTCGAGCAGGGCGGCGCGGATCGGCGACGAGATCAGCGGTGTGTGGTCGTCCATGGGATCCTTCGCGTCCGACAGGCCGCTGGGGAGTTTATCCTCATTGTCACCGCCGTACATATGGGCGACCTGCAGGAATTGGCGGATGTTATTTTTGCAGTTGGTCCGGCGCGCGCGCTCTTTGGCACTGGCCAGGCCGGGCAGGAGCAGTGCGGCGAGTATGGCGATGATCGCGATCACCACCAGCAGCTCGATCAGCGTGAAGCCATTGCGTCTGGCTAAGCTCATTCGCTGTGGAGCCGGAAGAATTGCTGAGCGGCGCTTGGGCGGACTCGGACAACGTGACGATCGCCCTCCTTGGCCGTACCGCTGCCGACCTCGCCCCAGTCGGCCGCTTGGCCAAGGGCATAGGTGGACTCGAGGATGAAGTCACCCTTGGCTGGCCAGGAGAACTCGAGCCGGCTGCCGGTGATGTGGACGGCCAACGGCTGCGGCTCGACCACCATCTCGCTCATTTGCAGCTTGTAGAGTGTTCCGCGGGAGTTGCGAACATAAACGCTTCGATTGGCCAATACAGGTGGGGTCCAGCAGGTGCCGCTAAGGACCTTGGACTTGGCCAGCTGCGTGAAACGGCTCGGCGATGCCTCGGCGACATAAAGGTAGCCGGTGCGGCTGAGGAGGATCAGCTTGCCGTCGGCGGCGGTGATCGAGGCGCACGGGATGCCGCTTTTCGTCCACTCGGTCTTACCGGTCTTCATGTTGATGCAGCGAACGGTGTTGCCGCGCTCTATGCGGCCGTCGGCTCCGTAGAAGTAGTCGCCAATCACCACACCGGCGTTGAAGTGGATGCGCATGTTGCGGTTCTTCCATTTGGAACGTGTGCTGGTACCATTCAACTCGATCAACTCGCCATCGCGGGAGTTGGAGGTAAGGAAAATCTTGCCGTTGTAAAGCACCGGGTCTGCTGCGTTGACCGAGGCACTCGTTTTAAAGGACTTTGACCATAGCTGCTTGCCCGTGGCGGCATTAACACCGTAAGCACTGCTGCTACCAAACATGATGAACGCCTCGGTGCCACGATGGTCGTAGGGAACGGGAGTCGCGTAACCTGATGTGCCGGTGCCGGTTTTCCACTTAAGGCTGCCGGTTTTCTTGTTGAGCGCAATCCCTCGCGAGCCGACATTGTAAACAACCTTGTCTCCATGGATCAGCGGCGAGGAGGCAAAACCCCAGGTAGGTGTCGAAACACGGTAGAGTTTTTTCAAATCCTTGTTCCACACCTCATCTCCAGTGGCTGCATCAAGACAAAACGC
>JABGZB010000060.1 GCA_018674955.1 Verrucomicrobiota bacterium
AGGTTTCCGCGGTGACGACGACGAGGGGGAACGCTACGACAAGCCAATCCTCAAGCGGCTCAACGTCAGGGACGAGGACGAATTGAAGGACGGTTTCCCGAAGAGCGCTGCCGAGTTGTTCGGCTATCACGCGATCATTCTCGATGACCTCGAGTCGGCGTTTTTCATGCCTCATCAGCTTGAGTTGATTCGACGCTACGTCTCAGAGCGCGGCGCTGGGTTCATGATGCTCGGTGGCCAGGAATCGTTCACGCAGGGCAACTACGAAAACACCCCCATCGCCGAGTTGCTACCGGTTTATTTGGAGCGCCGCGGCTCGGTCTCGCCGGTGGACAATCTCGAGTTTGACCTCACTCGCGAAGGGCAGATCAGCAAGTGGTTGCGCCTTCGCAAGACCGAGGCGGATGAAGAGGATCGTCTCGAGAATATGCCCAAGTTTCGCGTGCTCAACCAGGTTGACCGGATCAAGCCTGGCGCCAGCGTGATGGCCTCGATGACCGACGAGAACGGAGGCAAACTGCCGGCGCTCGTTGTTCAGCGCTACGGCCACGGCAAGTCGGCGGCGCTGCTCATCGGCGACATGTGGCGCTGGCAGATGGCCGGTGACGGCAAGCGCGAAGACCTCCCCCGCGCATGGCGGCAGATGATCCGCTGGCTCGTCGCCGATGTGCCCAACCGCGTGCAACTCACCACCGAGGCCGACTCCGGCGCGGGCCGGAAACTGATCGTCCGAGCGCGCGACGAAGAGTTCAAGCCGCTTGGCTTCGCCAACGTCGCGTTGAGCGTGTTGCCGGCCGGCGACGAATCGAAAGCCATCGACTTGTCGGTCGAGACGGCCGGCACCGAGACCGGAGCGTTCTGGTCGACTTACAACCCGCGCGAGGAGGGCGGCTATGTGGCGCGGGCCAAGGTGCGTGACGAGGACGGCAAGGTGATCGGCGACGTCGAGACCGGCTGGGCCAGCAACCCGGCAGCGGATGAGTTCAACTCGCTGCAGCCCAACGTCGCGCTGATGCGGAACTTGGCCAAGCGCACCGGCGGCCGAGTACTCGCCATTGGCGACTTGACCAAGTGGGCGAAAGAGTTGCCGACGAAAAAAGCGGATGTGATGGAGTCGTTCCCAACCTCGCTGTGGCATCTGCCGTGGATATTCGCCGCCGCGCTGTTGCTGTTGGTCACAGAGTGGTGGCTGCGAAGGAGGCACTGGCTGCCATGAGGTTGTTGTTGCTGAGCCTGCTGCTGTTGCCCCTGGCCAAGCCGGCCGCGGAGCCCGCGATTTTTAACGAGGTAAATGAGCGCCGCGTGATGATCATCACGGGTGCCGGCGGCGAGGAGGAATACACCGGGCTGTTCGCCGAATGGGCGGGGGACTTGGCCAAGTCGTTCGACGGCAACGCCGCCGAGTTGGTGCTAATCAGCAACCAGCCGGAAAATACCGGCGCGCGAAAGACCGTCGAGTTGACGCTCAAAAAATGGGTCGCAAAACCGGACGGTGAAATTTGGATTCTGCTTGTTGGCCACGGCACGTTCGACGGCAAGGCCGCCAAGTTCAACCTCGTCGGCAACGACGTCTCGGACGTCGAGTTTCAGCACTGGCTCAAGCCGCATCGCGGCCCGCTTGTATTCATCAACACCAGCTCCTGCAGCGCGCCGTTCATTCGGACACTTTCCGGCCCAAACCGCGTTGTCGCCACCGCGACCAAGAGCGGCTACGAGCAAAACTTCTGCCGCTTCGGCGGCTACATGGCGGCTGCGCTGGGCCAAGCGGAGGCCGACCTCGACAAGGACGGCGCGGTGTCGGTGCTCGAGGCGTTCCTCATCGCCTCGCGCCGGGCTGGTGAATTCTATCGCGAAAATGATCGCTTGGTTTCCGAGAATGCTCTGCTCGACGACAACGGCGACGGCATGGGCACGCCGGCCGACTGGTTCCGGGGCGTGCGCACGCAGAAGAAGGCCAAGGGCAAAAGCAGCGTCGATGGCAAGTTGTCGCGCCTGGTTTTCCCAGTGATTCCCCCGGCGGAAAAAGACATTCCCGCGCCGCTCCGCAAAAAGCGGTACGCCGCCGAGGCCAAGATTGAGACGCTGCGTTCGCTCAAAAAAACCCTCGACGGCGAAACCTACTACCGCGACCTCGAAAAACTCTTCCTCGAACTCGCCACTCTCAACGACGAGATTGAAACTGCCCAGCAGGAGTAAGTCTGCAACCCTTCTTTATTGGCTCCAATGCCTCGGCATGGTATTCCCTTCACCGCGTTTAATCGCAGCAGCATGAGGGAATTAGTCATCGGCATCGATAGCGGCACGCAATCCACCAAGGCGTTGGTGGTGGACGCAAACAACGGCAAAGTCCTCGGCGAAGGCGCGAAGGCTCACCGCCTGATCGATGGCCTCCCTGCCGGCGCGAAGGAGCAGCATCCCGCCGACTGGATCGATGCCACCCAAGCGGGCATCCGCGCCGCTCTGAAACAGGCCAGGGCCACCGCCGGCGAGGTGCGCGCGATTGGTGTCAGCGGCCAGCAGCACGGCTTCGTGCCGCTCGACAAAAAAGGTGCCGTCATCCGCCCGGCCAAGCTGTGGTGCGACACCTCCACCGCCGCCGAGTGCGACGAGATTATGGCCAAGCTCGGCGGCCTCAAGGGCTCGGTCAAGGAACTCGGCAACGCGGTGCTCCCCGGCTTCACCGCCGGTAAAATCCTTTGGCTCAAGAAACATGAGCCGAAAAACTTCAGGCGCTTGGCCACGGTTTTGTTGCCGCATGATTATTTGAATTTCTGGCTCACCGGCAACGCAGTCATGGAGTACGGCGACGCCAGCGGCACCGCGCTGCTTAACGTCCGCACCCGCAAGTGGTCGCGGAAAACACTCAAGGCGATAGACGCCGGCCTGGAGGCCAAGCTGCCGAAACTCATTTCCAGCGATCAACCGGCCGGCACATTGCAGGCCGCCACGGCCAGGCGGCTTGGCCTGAACACCGACGTGCTCGTCAGCGCCGGTGGTGGCGACAACATGATGGGCGCGATCGGCACCGGCAACACCCGCCCGGGAGTGGTCACGGCCAGCTTCGGGACGAGCGGCACAATCTACGCCTGCGCCGGCAAACCGGTGGTCGATTCCAAGGGCGAGATCGCCGCGTTCTGCGACTCGACCAACCGCTGGCTGCCGTTGCTCTGCACAATGAACGTCACTGTGGCGACCGAGTTGATTCGGAAGGATTTCAAATGGACGCACGCCCAGTACGAGGCTGCCGCGCGTAAGGCTCCGGTTGGCTCCGGCGGCTTGCTGCTGCTCCCGTACCTCGAGGGCGAGCGCACCCCGAACGTGCCGGACGGCACCGGTGTTTATTTCGGTGTCCGAGCCGGGACGTTCACCGAAAAACATTTTGCGCGCGCGACGATGGAGGGTGTCACGCTGGGCATGAACTACGGCCTGCGTAGACTCGAGAAACTCGGCGTCAAGCCGACGCAAATCCGCGCCACCGGTGGCGGTGCGAACTCCAAACTTTGGCGGCAAATCATGGCCGACGTTTTCAACGCCCAAGTCGTCACGCTCAAGGTCGGCGAGGGTGCGGCGTATGGAGCAGCGCTGCAGGCGCTGTGGAGCCTCCGAAATCATCAGGGCGACAAGGTGAGCATCGAAGAGATCACCGATCGTTTTGTGAAACTGAACACGCGTGAAACCGCCGAGCCAAATGCCGAAAACGTCGCCGTGTACCGCGAAGTGCAGGCACTGCAGGACGACCTCTCCAAGTCCCTCCGCAAACCGTTCGCGAAACATCGGGCATTTGTGAGCGGTGAGCGGTGAGCAGTCAGCGGTGGGCGGAAGCTGCTCATCGCTGACTGCTCACCGACAAGAGGCTTGCCTTGGTCAAGCGCTTGGGCACAGTTGTCGGTCGATTATCATCATGAAAAAACGCATCCTGTTTTTTACCCTGATTGTGCTGCTGCCGTTGGCCGGCTTGGCCAAGGAGAAGCGGCCGAACATCCTGTTCGCGTTCGCCGACGACTGGGGCAAGTACGCCAGCGCCTACGCGAAAGTCGATGGCCGTCCCGGCGCGAATACCGTCGTCAAGACGCCGACGTTCGACCGCATCGCAGACAGCGGGGTGTTGTTCAAGCACGCCTTCGTCACCGCGCCGTCTTGCACGCCGTGCCGCAGTTCGCTGCTCTCCGGCCAATACTTTTTCCGAACCGGCATGGGCGCGATTTTGCAGGGGGCCAGGTGGGATCCGTCGATCCCGGTTTATCCGCTGATGCTGCGCGATGCTGGCTATCACATCGGTGAGACGTACAAGGTCTGGACTCCTGGTTCTCCCGCGGACGCGCCATACGGTGCCGGTAAATATTCCTATGAAAAAAGCGGTCGGATGTTCAACGGCTTCTCGCAGATGACGACCAAGCGCGTGGCC
>JABGZB010000425.1 GCA_018674955.1 Verrucomicrobiota bacterium
GCTGAAGAAATTCTTACAATGAAACAAACCGACTCCAAAAAAATAAAAAACCATGTAGTAGGCCAAGTCATTCAGGGCAGCATCTAAATGTGATTCGTCAGGAAGAAAAATACTACTGCGCACTGTGATGTGAAAACAAAAAGTTACCCCAGCCAAGAGGAATACGCCGCATCGCTTATCAATACAATAATCCACTATACATGTAATAAAATGAGAGATTTTTGTTTTTTGGATCCATCCCAAAAATGCTATGCGGCCAAACACGTGAATGACGTAAAAAATCATCAAAAACCACATAAACCAAAAATGAACGAATGTAATTCTCGGGTTGTACTCTGTATCGGAAAAACATTCCCAAAGGAAAAATGTCAACGATTGTTCAAGGTATGACATTCCGTTTAGTTCGGCATTATAAACAGCAAACACTCCCAACGTTAGTGGGTAAATAATTAAACAGCCGAAAATAAACGGAACCAAAATCCGTTTTAGTCGATTCAATGAAAAATATTTACCTCCTTTTTTAAGGTACACCATTTCCGCAAAAAAGCCGGCGATCAGGTAAAAAAACTGCATCCTAAAGAGATGAATTCCCCATGTAATCTGGTAATCGATCGGGTCTTGATAATACTCCCCATAAAAGTTCCAAAGGATTCGATCTGGTGAACCAAACAAGATTGTAACATGCAAAATGACACCGAGGTACATGGCCGTGGCACGGAGGAAGTCGAGGCTGTGGTACCGTTCAGTTTGTTCCATTTTTATAAAAAAGAAGGGAGACACTTTACATGGAACTATCTATAATCGCAATTAATTTCTCTGGTTCGATGCATAAAAAGTCTCGTGACGATTGTGGAGGTGCACATAATCAAAACGACTAGAGCGAGTTATCTGATTTAAAGTCATGAGAAATAAATCCCTGACAGTGCGCTTACTTCACTAATTTTCATCCAGACATCCTCGAGCACGTTAACAACTTTCTCCTGAGCCTTTGCTTTGTGTTTTTGTTCGCGATCGCCGGGGAGAAGGATGTGTTGAACACCGGCCACCTTCGGCGCGTTCCTGATTTTCTCAATCAGCGACTGCATGCGCTTGTCAAACTCGGCGCGCGCAATCAATGCCTCGATTTGAATCGCCACAAAAGACGCCCCGTGATTTGTCGGCTTTGACGGATCGTCGTAGGCGTAACTCAAGACACTCCTGGCCCCGGCCGCCCCGGCCAGCACGCCCGACAGGATTTCAATGAGCAAAGCCAAGCCGTAGCCCTTGTGGGCTACCATCGGCGTCAGAGTCGACTTAGCCGGGAAGGTTTACGGATCGGTGCCGGGCCGACCCTGCTCGTCAACGATCCAACCTTCTGGGATGGATTCCCCCAACGCTGCTGCTGAGAAAACCTTCCCACCGGCCACCGTGCTCGTGGCAATGTCATGGAGCACCAACTGTTCGCCGGCAGGAACCGCGTAGGCGATCGGGTTGCTGCCCAGCACCGGGCCGCGTGCACCCGGGACGGTGACGGTCGGCGTGTCGTTGCACATGGCGATCCCGATCATGCCCTCGTCCGCTGCGAGCGAGGCGTAGCAGCCGGTAGCCCCAGGCAACTGTTGCAAAGACCTGCGAACCCGATGCCACTGACTGCGGCTTTCCGGATGGCCTGCCGCATGGAGAACGTGGAACCGATCATCCCAAGCGAGGCGTCCCCATCCACACGCGCCCAAGCCGGCCCCTCCGCAGTCACGCGCGCTTGGCCAAGTGGGTTGATCCCTCCGGCGTTCAATCGCTTCACGTAGCCGCCAAGGTTCTTCAGGCCGTGAGTGTGGATGCCCCACGAATCGGCGGCGAGCACCGTATCGGTTGCGGTTGCCGCATCGGCCTGGCTCAACCCGGCCTGCCGAAACACCTCCCGGCCAAATGTCGACAAATGGTCCAGCGATATGTTCATCGGATTTCTTCGATTGGTTCGATTGGCATTTGAGGGTACGGTACGCCGCGAGTCAATTCGCAGTGGGAAGGTTTTATTGGACAGTGTGAAATGAGTAGCAAGGAAATTGATGGATAAGGCTGATCGTTCTTTTCTGAAAGGTGTAATAGAGGGTTTTTATGGCCGTCCGTGGAGCCAGCAACAGCGCCTGGAACTCCTCGGCTTGATGCAGGAGCTCGAACTGAACACCTACCTGTACTGCCCGAAGGATGATCTCAAGCACCGGGCATTGTGGCGGGAGCTTTACACCGGCGATGAGTTGCAAGTGTTTTGTACACTCATCGAGTCTTGCCGGACTCATGATATTGAGTTCCTTTATGGTATTGCTCCCGGTTTGACGATTCGTTACTCCGATGACTCGGAGATGGAATTGGTGCAGGCGCGGTTCCGTCAACTGCTCGACGCAGGCTGCCGATCGTTCGCGATCCTTTTTGACGACATCCCCGGCGAAATGGCGGAGGCTGACAGTGTCGCATTTGGCAGCTTGGCCAAGGCGCAGTGTGAGATGACCAATGCCATCTACAGCGAGCTCCTGGCCAAGTCGGGCGGCAGGTTGGTTTTTTGCCCCACACCCTACTGCCAACGGATGGCAGACAATCAGCACGGGGGGACGAATTATTTGAACGAAGTGGGCCGGTATCTTGACTCTGATATTGATCTGTTCTGGACCGGGCCTGAAATTATATCCCGTGAAATAAGCATCGAGAGTGTCAGCGAGTTGAGGGAAA
>JABGZB010000061.1 GCA_018674955.1 Verrucomicrobiota bacterium
CAAGCGCTTGGCCAGATTCCCAGCTTAAATGGCAGAGGGCTTTTTTTTTGGGGGGTAAAAGGCTCATAGATTTTTTTTGAGCCATTTCACCTCCATCTTCAGCCGACCAATCTTCTCGTATAGTGGAGCCGTTAACTCCTCCCCCCTCAGGGCATCATGAACCAGAACCTCCTTGCCTCGGCCTCGGTCACCGCGTTGCTTTAGTCCTTCCTGAGCAGGGTCGGGTTGGGATGAAATGTGAACCCAGAGTCCTGTCCAGTTGACGACAGCCCTGAGAAGATGAATGAGTATCTCAAAGAATCGACCTAATCAGCGCGAAGGCTTCGCAAAGCAAAATAGATGTTTATTGCCACGTAGGTAGATGGCGTCGCCGACGATGGCTGGCGACGCATAAAACGTCTCGTTCAGTTCGTTGATCGCCAGCACTTTAATTTCAGGGCCGCGCTGAAGAACGACCGTTCTGCCTGCCTCGCTGAGCAGGTAGATACGATCCGCCGCTCCGACTGGCGAGGCGCTGAAGTTGAGGTTTCCAGGCAAACGGTGTTTAAGGTAACGATGCGCGCCATCCGTCGCGCCGAGGCAAGAGAAGAAACTCCGGTCTTCCAGCAGGTAGATCTCCTCGCCCCAGAGCATCGGGCAGGGCACATAGGGCACGCCGCGACGGAGCGACCAGACCACGCTCTCGCTGCCGGTCAAGTCGCCGCGCTTGCCCAATGCGATCGCCTGAAGCGTATCTTTCTTCCAACCGCTGGCAGTGAAAACCAAGCCGTGGCCGACCGCAGGCATGGGGATCGCGCTCGCGGTATGACCGCCACATCGCCAGATCAGCTCGCCCGTGGCCAAGTCGTACGATCGTACTGTCTTTCCATTGACCACCACCTGGCGACGGCCCGCGTGGGTGAAGATGCACGGCGTGGTCCAGTTCGAGGTCTCGTCACGATCCTGCTTCCATATTTCCTCGCCGGACCTCTTGTCGATCGCCACCACGTACGACTGCCGTTCCGTATCGACGACGATCACCAGCGTGTCCCCGAAAAGCGCCGGCGAACTGCCTTCGCCCAACGAGTCTTCCATCGCTTGCGGTTCAAAATATTTTTTCCAGACGAACCGTCCTTCGAAGTCGTAACAATAGAGACCGAACGAACCGAAATAGGCGTAAATATGCTGGCCGTCCGTCACAGGTGACGCCGAGGCAAACCCGCCCTTGCAGTGATGCCCCTGGTGCGGCATCGCCTCGTGAGCGGTCTGGCTCCAGAGCAGCTTGCCGGTGATCCGGTCGATGCACACGATCGCAAACTTCTGTGGTTTCCACGAATCGATCACCTGGGGATGCAGATTTATGTTTGGCGTGCCGGCGGGAATGGCGTCCGGAATGGCCATCTTCTTGTCGAGGGCGATCGCGGTCAGCAGAAAAATTCGTTCGCTCCAAATAATCGGAGTACCCCACCCTTTGCCATCTACAGGAGTCTTCCATCGCAAGTTTTCCGTCTCGCTCCAAGTGATTGGAGGGTCAGCTTGCAACGCTACGCCGTTCCAGGTTGGCCCCCGCCACTGCGGCCAGTATTTCAGGGCCTCGTCCGCCATGAGCCGTGTGGAAACAAGCCCCACCAAAAGCGCAGTTGCAATTGTTGTTGGTAGGAGGTGTTTCATTACCTGTTGGCTCCCGGCATTTGGTTTGGTTTGATATCAACTTCCTTGATCAGTTTCTCTAGAATTTTTTCAGTTTGTGCAGTGGCCCTGGCATAACTGGGCTGGCCTGCAAGATTGTTCATTTCATTCGGATCTTTGCCCAAATCATAGAACTCATAGTCCGTTGTGCCAGGAAATCGTACTAGTTTGTGTTGGCGGGTGCGAACGCCCCAGTGGAAATGTCCGGTCGCCCAGTAGGCATACCAGATTCCCTTGCGCCAATTGGTCGGGTGTCGTCCCTGTAAAAGTGGACGCAGACTCACTCCCTGCATGGTCTTTGGAACCGGAACCCCAGCGACCCTAAGCAGCGTGGGTGCAAAATCCACATTGCTGCACAACGAGTCATTGACTGAGCCCGCCTTGATCTCACCAGGGTACTTGACGATGAAGGGCATCTTGATGGATCCTTCCAGAATAAGCCGCTTGTCATAAAGGCCGTGCTGGCCAAGCCAGTACCCTTGATCACTGGTGTAGATAACCATAGTTTCATCCTTGATATTCTCCTGTTCCAGAAAATCCATTACCCGCTTGATATTGTCATCCACAGCTCCTACCGCACGAAGATATTTGTGAATCATGTGCTGATATGCCGCTGAAGTCTTGCCGCGAGGGGTACCGTCGTGCGGCCACATGGGAGGAACTTCGTCCATTTCGTGTCGGCCAAAATAGCCGTTTTTATGGATCATGTGCCAGGTGTGCACGCCCTTGAGCCGGGGACTGGTTTTTTCGACGTCCTCGTGGAGGCTGGGCGGCTCCGGTATTAGTGTGTCTTTGAGGTAATCCTTCCAGCGCTCTGGGTACTCATAGGAATGATGCGGTGCCTTGAAATGCAACATCATGCAGAATGGTTTCTTTGCATCACGTGCCTTCAGCCATGCCAATGCCTGGTCTGTGTAGATATCTGAACAATAGCCGGTGTGTTTTTCGCCTGGCACCATTTCACGTTTTTTCTTTCTGCCATACCATTGCCCATTTTGTGTATAAAAAACCGGATCGAACCATGAACCCTGCCCACGAGTAACCTTGTAAGTGTCAAAACCCGTTGGGCGTGAGGTAAGATGCCATTTACCAAACACCGCTGTCTGATAACCGGCCTTTTTTAATCCCACGGCCAACAGCGGTGAATCTTCACTGATGGAACCGTTGAGATTTGGAACCCCATTCTTGTGGCTGTATTGTCCAGTCAAAATACTTGCGCGACTGGGTGAACAGATGGAGTTGTTGCAGAAAACATTGGTAAATCGCATGCCCTCTGCAGCCAGTTGATCAATTGTGGGCGTGGGACAATATTTTTTTAACCATGAGCCATATGCCCCGATCGCCTCCAGCGCATGGTCATCAGACATGATAAAAATAATGTTGGGCCGCTCTCCAAAAACCAAACTCGAGGCGGATAACATGGCTGCGATTGTTGTGAGTAAGAGGTGTTTCATTGTTTTTCTCTTGTGCTTATTACGGTGGACTTTTTTACGGCTATTCTTCCTGCTTCGGCACGACTGCGCGCGCGGCGCCGTAAACCAACACGTCATATTCCTGAGGCTTCGCATGAAGTAATGAGCACAACCAGGGCAACCCCAAAGCGCAGAGGATAATAATATTTTTCTTCATCCCTATAAGCTGCTGGTCTTTTGAATTCTGATAGTACTAATTCTTATATGGAACGGTTCCCGTTTTATCCAGCGGATAACCCCATTGCTCTACGTAAGAATGGCCGGGCAGAAACTCGTCGTTTGTTTCCTTAAGTTTTCGC
>JABGZB010000062.1 GCA_018674955.1 Verrucomicrobiota bacterium
AAGAAATTAATGACCAGTACGATGTCAACAAGGACGGCCGCTTGGGCACCGATGAACGTGCCTCGCTTTCCAAGCAGGTTGAGGCCGGAAAGTTCAAGGATATGGGTTCGTTGATGGGGTACTTGACTCGTTCACGCAGTAGTCGCGGCGATCGTAATCGGGATATGCGGCGTGAAGAAAAAGGATTATCACGCAGGGGTATTTTGCGCAAAAGTGACGAGGATGGCGACGGTCGGTTGAGTGAGGAGGAATTGGCTGTCGCGCGAGCGACATTGGAGAAAGTAGAAGCCGAACGCGTGCGTGAGGATCGGACCGGCATCCGGCGCGTTCCCACCCGGGAGAGCCAATAAAGCACCGTTTCCTGCAGCTCTTTTATGGGGTTAGCAGTTCGACATCGCCGGAGTGAATCCAGCCTTTTTCGCCGAGGCTGGTTTCGACTTCTAGGAAGTCTCCCTTGCGATCGTGCACGAGCAGTTCCGTTCCGTCGGTGGCCTTGAACGATTCCGGCGATTCCTCCAGCGGCCCGTTTCGGACAACGGCCTTTGTCTCGATGACAAATGCGCGGCTGTCCGAGAAGTGATCCGACGCAGCCAGGGCCAAGAGGAGTGTGGCGCCCAATGCGCCCAATGCGGGGAGCCGAATCCACGAAGAGTTCCCCTCGAACGCTCCCGGCTTTAGCTGTCTCGCTGCCAAAAGCAGCAGCAACAGCGTGATCGCCGCTGAGGCGAGCGCGGTCCATTCGCCGAGCGAGAGGTTGCGCAGCCAACGCTGGCGCAGGGTGAGCGCCGGCGGCTGGGTGTTGGCCTGTTCGCGAGCGAAGCGGAGGTTGGCCTGGGTTTCCGGGTTGCGCGGGTCGAGCCGCAGCGACCGGTGGTAGGCGGCCATCGTTCGGCCAAGTTGGCCGGACTTGAAGTGTGCGTTGCCAAGGTTGAACAGCAGATTGGCGGACACCCCGTTTGTGGCGGCGGCTTGGTACAACGAGGCGGCTTCGGCAAACTTCCCGGTTTCGTAAAGGCGATTGGCATCTTCAAACTGCGATTCACTGGCGTCACCCGAGCAGGCGAGGAGTTGGGCGGCGGCGAGCAGGCAAAGCGCTTGGCCAAGCCGGTGGGACATTCTTGATCTGGCGTCCGAACTCCCTCTCCCAGTGGGAGGGGGTTGGGGAGAGGGAGAAAACAAGGCGTTTGCAAAATAACGTCCAAGAGTTTTCACCCTCATCCGGCCTTCGGCCACCTTCTCCTTGAGGGAGGAGGAATCGAGCGGGACGCGCTTGGCCAAGCGCCGCTTGCCGGCTGGAGAGGGAGAACGCAAGACAGCCAAGGGAGCATGAGGCACACTTTTAGAATGCTGGATTAACAAGGGGCGGCGCGGGTTCATTTGAGGGCGGAAAAAACCTCCTTGAGCAGGGCGAGGTTGGAGTTCAGTTCTCCGGTGGTTTGCGAGCGGGCGTAGGTGGCTTGGTCGCTCGCGGCGAATAATTTTCGGATTTCGCTCCGGGTGCCTTCGTCAAGTTTGTTGCTGGCGGCGGGGCTGTGGACGATGTCGGCGGTGATGCCTTCGGCTGGGATGTCGAGGCGCAGTCCGAGTTGTTCGCGCAACAGGTCTGCCAGTTCAGCGTGAAACTCGGCGGTCTCTTCTTGCTTGGCCAAGTTGTCCAGCTTGGCCAAGCCGCCACGGGTGCGTTCTGCGACTTGCCGCTTGCGGCGCAACCTCGGGTTATTGTCGAGCGCGTTGGTCTTGCGCCGCCACAAAAGCGCGCCAAGCCAGAGCAGCAAGGGGATGGACTGCAGCAGCCAGAAGTTGGGCCGGGCAACGAGTGGCAACGCTTGGCCAAGCGAGCCGAGGTGATGCTGGATGGTCAGGATGTCGGTTTGCGGTGGCGAATCCGGCTCGCTGGTTTCCTGCGCCGTGTTGCCTCTGACCAGCGGCGCGATCGGCTTGTCGCTTGGGTTGACCTTCAGGGGAAACGGCCCCTTGGCCAACACCCGGTACTGGGCTGTGATGGGATCAAAAAAGGAAAACTCGATGCGCGGCACCTCGGTGATTTTGTCGCTCTCGGGGATCACGACCTGTTCGAACGCTCTCGTGCCAAGCAGGCCGAGTGGGTTGTTTTTGTTTGTGGTGACGGATGGCTCGTAGCTCTTGAAGCTCGGCCAGTCGAGCTTGGGCAGATTGAGCGAGTCGATGGCGCCTTGGCCGGAGATTTGAATGTTCAACGTGACAGGGTCGCCGACTGTTACCTCTAGCGGAGAGGCTTGGGATTGCATCGTGTACCGGCCAACGGCGCCGTTGAAGCTGGCTGGCTTGTTCTCGGTGGGCAGCGGCTTGACCGTGATGGTTTGCGCCTTGGCCTCGAGGGTGACGGGCACTTGTTGGTAGCGGGTGAAGATGCCGTCGAACGAGTTGTTGAACGGGCTGCGCCGGTTTTGTTTTTGGCGGACGCGTAACACCATGCCTTGTTTCACCGGGCCAAGCTGGAGTTTGCCCGCCTTGAGCGGCGTGGCAGCGGTGCGAAACGTGAGTACTTGATAGATTTGGTTGCCCTTTTGCATCCGCGTTTGCTTGTGCTTGGGGAAGGCGGCGATGTTGAAGCCGTCGGCGATCAGCTCCGGCATTTGCACATTCACGCCATCGATAAAAAAAAGCTGGATCTCGACCGGGATGACTTCGCCGACGTAGGCGGTGGTCTTTGTGGGCAGCAACCGGACGTAGGCGTTTTGTGATTGGTTGTTGGCGGGTTTGGGTTTCTCCCCGGCGGGCAACACCAGCAGCTTGAGCGGTTTGGGCTTGAACAAGCGGGTCTCATGCCGAATTTGTATTGGGGAGATGGAGTAGTTGCCGGGCTTGAGCGGCGTGACCAAAATATTAAACGTGTAGGTCGAGGTGCGCCCGCCGCCGCCAAGTTGAAATTTTCGGGAGGTGCCGGCGCTGGAAAAACGCAGGCCGGAGATCGAGGGCAGTATTGGCTGGGACGATGGAGAAAAGTTGGTGCAGTTGATGGACAGGTTGATGCTCTCGCCGACTGTGGTGGTGGCGCGGTCGAGTCTGGCGCTGACCGATTGGCCAAGTGCATTCGCCGTAAACAACAACGCAAAACTGAAAGCGAGGATCCTGCTCATCTCACCAATCCTTGGTTATCCCACGGTTGCGCGCTTTGCCTTTTTGGGTGGGACGATAAATCAGCGAGCGCTCCTGTTGCTTAAGGGTGTCGAGCAGTTGGCGGACTTGCTCCGGGGTCATCTTGCCGTCCGGTTGTGCTTGGCCGTCGTCGGATTGCTCCTCGCCCGGCTTGGACTGCGACGGCTCCTTTTTGTCCTCCCCGCCTGAGCCGCCCTGCTTTTGTTGATCCTCTTTTTTCTCCTCCTGCTCCTGTCCGGGTTGCTGCTGTTCTTTTTTCTCGTCGTTGCCTTTTTGCTGATCCTGCTTTTGTTGCTGGTCTTTCTGCTGTTGTTCTTCCTGCTCCTGTTTTTTTTGGTCGTCTGATTTCTGCTGCTGCTCTTGGTCTTTTTGCTGCTTGTTTTTGTCTTGGTTTTCCTTGTCCTGCTTGTCGTCGCCTTGCTGTTTTTGTTGCTGCTGTTGCTTGAGTTGCTCGAGCCGTTTTTTGATGATGTCTGAGTTGAATTGGGCGTCCTCGTCGTCGTCGGTTTTCTGTAACTGCTGGCTGAGTTCGTACGCGCCCTCGTATTTTTTTAGGGCATCGATCCATTGCTTGGCCTTGTCGTCCGGATTCTCGGTGGTTTCGCCGAGCCGAAACATCGCGTTTCCAAGATTGTAAAATGCCTGTTGCTGAAGAGGGAGCGGGGCCTCGGGCGAGGCGAGGGTCGAGTTGAAATGGCCTCGCGCTTTCTCGAAATCCTTGGCGCCATACGCTGCGACTCCGGCGTTGTAATGAAGTCGGGCGTCTTCCGGGTTTTCCTTCAGCAGCTTCTCGTAGATGCGCAGCGCCCGCCCGTACTCGTCCCGATCCATTGCCCGTCGTGCGTCCGCCGGTGAGGCCAACACGGCCGGGGCGAGCAACAGTAGGCCAAGCGCGGCGGCGGCGACCCCGGTTGAGGCGCGGTTTGTTTGTTGTTTTCGCCGACCCTCCCTAAGCAGCATCTCGCCGAGCAGTAGTAGGATAGCTAGGCCAAGCGGCCATTGGTAACGCTCGATGTAGCGCTTGGTCATCTGGTTTTCGATTCGGTTTGGCGTCAAGCCGGCCAAGCCCGCCTCGTAGAGTCGCTCCATCGTGTCGGCCCCCTGCAGCGGTAGGTAGAACGCCCCCGTGTCGGTGGAGATCGTACGCAGGAGCGTCTCGTTCAATCGCGACTTGACGACGTTGCCGTTCGCGTCCTTGAGGAACTCGAGGCGACCGGTCTGAGGGTTGGGTAACTGGATCAGTTCCCCCTCGGTCGAGCCGAGACCGATGGTGAAAATTTTCATGCCGATGTCGTTCGCTTTTTGAGCGACATCGGCAACGCCGGCCTCGTGGTCCTCGCCGTCGGTCATCACTACGAGCACCTTGTGGTTATTCTCCTCTTTTTCAAATGTCCGCAACGCCTCAGTGACAGCCTCGCTGATGGCCGTGCCGCCCTGCGGGATGATGTCAGTACTGAGTGAGTTGACATTCTGCACGAAGGCGTTGCGATCGATGGTCAGCGGGCATTGCAGAAACGCTGTGCCGGAGAAGGCGATCAGGCCAAGCCGGTCGCGCTTGGCTAAGCGCATCAGGTCGAGCACGGCCAGCTTGGCCCGTTCGAGCCGGTTCGGGCTTTGGTCAGTGGCCAGCATGCTGCGTGAGGTGTCCACGGCGATGAGAATGTCGAGGCTGCGGGTCTCGGTTTTTTGCAGCTCATAGCCGCCCTTGGGCCGGGCAAGTGCAATAAAGAGAAGCAGCACCACCCCGAGAAGCAGGGCCAGCTTGGCCTTGCGTCGCGCCGTGGAGAGGCCAAGCGTGAGTTGTTCCACAAGGTTGGTGTGGATGAATCGTGTCACCCGCTCGCGCCGCCGCCGCCACGCCCAGCCAAGGAAAAGGCCAAGCAGCGGCACCACCATCGCCGTCAGCCACAAAATCTGAGAGTGTTCAAAATGCACGACTATTAGTTCCAAAAACGCGCGGGAACCATACCTACGCGGACGGGCCTCGGTCACGCGAAAATTCAAGCCCATGGCCGAGGCATTTTCGGTGGCAATTGGCCGGTGATCCTGCGGCTCCGTTCAAATCAGGCTATCCTTTGTCTTGCAGTCGGTGGCTGGGATGGCTTTTCTTCCTGCTGCTGCTTTCAGCGGCCAGACGATGAAGACCAGCTCGGAGATCAGACAGTCCTTCCTAGATTTTTTTCAGGAAAAACAGCACACACTTGTGTCCTCGGCCAGCCTCATGCCGGACACGCCCAATCTGTTGTTCACCAACGCCGGCATGAACCAGTTCGTGCCAATCTTCCTCGGCGAACAAACCTGCCCCTACACCCCCGGCCGCGCCGCCGACACCCAGAAATGCATCCGCGCTGGCGGCAAGCACAACGACCTCGACGACGTTGGCATGGACACATACCACCACACCTTCTTCGAGATGCTTGGCAACTGGTCCTTTGGCGACTACTTCAAAAAAGAGGCCATCGAGTGGGCTTGGGAGTTGCTCACCGGCGTGTGGGGTTTCCCGAAAGAGCGCCTCTACGCCACCGTGTACCAGCCGGGCGAAGGCGACCCGAGCGAGTTCGATCGGGAGGCGCACGACTGCTGGGCGGCAATCTTCACCGCCGCCGGACTCGACCCCGCCGTGCATATCGTCAACGGCAACAAGAAGGATAATTTTTGGATGATGGGCGACACCGGCCCGTGCGGCCCGTGCAGCGAGTTGCACATTGACCTCACGCCGGACGGCGACACGAAAGGAAGCCTTGTCAACGCTGACAGCGGACAGTGCATCGAGATTTGGAACTTAGTTTTCATCCAGTACAACGCCAACTCTGACGGAACCTTCGTCCCGCTCGCCGCCCGGCATGTAGACACTGGCATGGGTTTCGAGCGTGTCGCCGCAGTCATGCAGTCCACCAAGGGGTTCACCGACTTCAGCAGACAAGTTTCCAATTACGACACCGACGTGTTCCGTCCCATGTTTGCCGAACTCGAAAAACTGAGCGGTAAAAAATACACCTCGACACTTCAGGGCGACGAACCCACCGAGCAGGAAAAAACCGACACCGCTTTTCGAGTCATCGGCGACCACATCCGCACGCTGAGTTTCTCGATTGCCGACGGCATCCAGCCGGGGAACACCGATCGCAACTACGTTCTGCGCCGCATCCTGCGGCGCGCCGTGCGCTACGGGCGTACGCTCGGGTTTCACGAGCCGTTTTTTTACAAGCTCGTCGATGTGCTGACGGACTCGATGGGAGACGTTTTCCCCGAGTTGAAAAACCGCCGCGAAATCGTCCAGAAAACCATCCGTACCGAGGAGGAGTCGTTCAACAAAACCCTCGACCGCGGTATCGACCTCTTCCACGAAGAAGTCGGAAAAATGGGAGATAAAAAAGAGCTGACAGGCGAGTTTACCTTCAAGCTTTATGACACGTATGGCTTTCCGTTGGATCTTACGGAGTTGATGGCGCGTGAGGCCGGCTTGACGGTGGACAACGCCGGTTTCGACACGCTGATGGAGCAGCAGCGCGACCGCGCAAGGGCCGCGCAGAAAAAGGAGATCATCAGTGTCTCGAGCCTCTCCTCCGGTGGGACGACGGAGTTTGTCGGCTTTGAACGACTCAGCGCCACCGCCACCGTGACGGAGGTCGTTGAGGAAAAGAAACGTACCGGCATCGTGCTCGATCGATCGCCGTTTTATGCTGAGATGGGCGGCCAAGTCGGCGATACCGGCACGTTGTCGATCGGCCGTAAAACATGGGCTGTCACCGGCACGCAGAAGGCCGGCGATGCTTTCCTGCATTTCATCAAGGGCGATAGTGTGCCGGAGGTTGGTGGAGAGGCTGAGTTGGCGGTGGATGCCGCCCGCCGTGCCGCCATACAGCGCCACCACACGGTCACGCATCTTTTCCACTGGGCGCTGCACGAGGTCACCAGCCCGGACGCCTCGCAAAAGGGTTCCCATGTCGGCCCGGATAAGTTGACGTTTGATTTCAACAGCTCGGCGCTTACGCCTCAACAGTTGGCCGATATCGAGCAACTGGTCAACGAGCGCATCGTCGACAACGCCGTCGTGAGCTGGGCCGAGACGCCTTACAGCGAGGTGAGCGGCAATGACGGCATCCTGCAGTTTTTTGGCGACAAATACGGCGATACGGTTCGCGTGGTGCAAATCGGCGGCGAGGCCAACGCGCTTAACGGCTACTCGATGGAGTTGTGCGGCGGCACCCACGCGCGTGCGACGGGTGAGATTGGCCTGTTCCGCATCAGCGCCGAGTCGGCGATCGCCGCCGGCGTGCGGCGCGTGGAGGCCGTGGCCGGCCTCGTGGCCGCCGGGCAGGCCCGCGCCGATGCCGGTCGCATTGCCGCCTTGGCCGAGACACTAAATTCGCCGGTCCGCGAGATTGAAAAAAAGATCGAAATGTCGCTCGCCCAGGTCAAGAAACTGGAGAAACAATTGAAGGCCCTTCGGCAAAGCCAGGCGGCTGGAATGGCTCGGGAGCTTTTGGCCAAGGCCGTGACGACCGGCGGCGTGCCGGTTGTCACGGCCAACCTTGGCCAAGCGGATGGCGATTATGCTCAAGCCGTCGCCGACGCGATGAAGGGCGAGTTCGAGGGTGTCATCGTGCTGGGCGCGGCTGCTGACGGCCGGGTGGTGCTGTTGGCCAACGTAGCCGACTCGCTGACGGATCGCATTCAAGCCGGGGAAATTATTCAGACGATTGCCCCCATTGTCGGTGGCAAGGGCGGTGGCAAGCCGACGCAGGCCCGGGGTGGCGGCAAGGACACTTCCAAGCTGGACGAGGCCTTGGCCAAGGTGGCCGGGTTGGTGGCGGCGGACTGATTTTTTACGGTATGGCGGCCTCTCTTTCATTGACGCGACCAAGTATTTGGCTTGAAGATTGGTCGAGCGGAGGGGAAGCCTCCACGTGTTTTTTATAATTCGTGAATAAAGGAGTTCAGTTTATCCGGGAGTGCCTGCTGGCGTGCGGTGTCTTGGCGTCTCAAGGCCAAGCGGCCGCGCAAACCATCAAGTCGGTGGCCATCGATTTTCAAATCATCACCGAGATCCGGCCGGTGGCCCATCAGCCCGGCACGTTGCTTTTCGAGAGCGGCACCTTTTCACTGCAAAACAAATATAACACCGTCACTATTCACGGGCTTGGCGTGGAGTTGCCGGCGGGCACATCGGAGGTGACTTGGTCGGTCGAGTTTCTAAATCTCGGCGTCGGCCGGGCTGGCCTGTTGCTGTACGACCCCCCGACGCTTGGCGATAGTCACGACGATTTTTGGGAAAAGATCAATGGCGAGTGGGAACTCAAGTCGACCGAGAACGGCTCCAACTTCGCCGCACGGCTGGCCGGGGTGCCCATCGGTAAGGAGGATGACGTGGTGGTTTATGAAAACGCCGAGACCTCTCTCGGCAAGGTTTATCTCTCTTCCAAAGAGGTCGCGGACACGGTGGTTTTGGACAGCGATATCAGCGAGTTGACGGCCATCCAGTTCGAGTACTACGCCGCCCTGTCCCCGTTCGGCGACATCCCCAAGGGGAAGGTTCGACTCTATCTCAATGACGGCGAGAGCCAAGCAACGGCAGAAGTGCCGGTGGATCCACGGGGGGAAATAGCGCTGCAACCCGGCGGTTTGGTGGTGTACGACAACGCGCGCGGAGCCAAGGGAAAGATTCAATTTGTCAGCGACGAGATTGGCGACGAATTCACCCTCGACGGCAGCCAGCGAGTTATCAACGAGATTCAGTTCGAGTATTTCGCCGCGTTGAACCCGTTCGAGTCCACCCAAAAAGGGGTGCTGCGTTTTTACGCCAACAACGGTCCGGCAGTGGCGGATGGCGGTGCGAAAAAACCGGGCGATCTTTTGTTCGAGAGCGACGCTTTTTCGCTTCGGGCCGGCTACAATATGGTCACAGTCAGCGACCTACGTGTGCGAGTACCCGAGGATGTCACATCGGTGACGTGGGCCGTTGAGTTCACCGGCGTGACCAATATTGGCAAGGTGGGGTTGCTCCAGCACGACGAGCCGGCCAAGGGCGCCAGCGCCAACACGTTTTGGCTCAACACCGGGACGAAAGCCGCGCCGAATTGGCAGTTGCAGAAACCCGCCGATGGTCACGGAAATTTCTCCGCCCGCATCGCCGGGCAGACTCCGCCGCCGGTGAGCCTGGCCGTCGGCAGCGAGGTTTATGCGATGGGCGAACCGGTCAAGGTCACTTTTGCCGAAGGCCCCGGCAACCCCAAGGACTGGATCGGCATCTATCGGCCGGACATGATCCCCGGCTCCGCGGCCGCGCCGGCATGGGCCTACGTGAACGGCTACAAGACAGCGGGGAAGGGCCGCACCGGCGGGACGCTGGTGTTTGATGACGTGTTGCCAGCCGGCAATTACGTGGCACGGTTTTTCGAGAACGACGACTACGACCAGTTGGCCAGCGCGACGTTTTCTATCGCCGAGCCGCCCGGCGTCGCCGTTGGCAGCGAGGCGTATCTTCCGGATGAACCGATCACTTTTCATTTTGCCCGCGGCCCCGGCAATCCCAAGGACTGGATCGCCGTTTACCGGCCCGACATGATTCCAGCCAAAGTGCCCAGTCTTTTGTGGGCGTTCGTCAACGGAACACAGACCGCCGGCGAGGGGCTTGCGTCCGGCTCCGTCACGTTTGCGTCCGGCTTGCCGGCGGGTGAGTATGTCGCGAGATACCTCGAGAACGACGATTACAACCAGTTGGCCGAAGTGTCGTTCAACGTGACGGACACCACCGCGCCGGTGATAACGCTAAAAGGTCAGCAAAGCGTCACGATCAACGTCGGGGAAGCTTATGAGGACGCCGGGGCAACGGCGCGCGACAACGTGGACGGGAACATTACAAAGTCGATCACAATCACCGGGGTGGTCGACCCCAGCAGGCCGGCGGTTTACACTCTGATTTACACCGTGAAAGACAATTCCGGAAATGCCGCCGCCATCATGGCACGGACTGTCAGGGTGTTGGACGCCGTCGCGCCGGTGCTTACGCTCAAGGGTGAACAGAGTGTCACGATCAACGCCGGGGAAAACTACAAAGACGTCGAGGCATCAGCTCGCGACAACGTAGACGGCGATATCAGCAAATCGATCAAAACAACGGGAACTGTCAACGCCAACAAGCCGGGTGTTTACAGGATCATTTACAGCGTAAAGGACAAGTCCGGGAATGCGGCCGTCTCAGTAGTGCTGACGGTAACGGTGGTGGATGCCGTCTCGCCGGTGATCACGCTGAAAGGCGAACAGAGCGTCACGATCAACGCCGGGGAAAACTACACGGATGCCGGGGCGACAGCGCGCGACGTAGTGGATGGCGACATCAGCAAATTGATCGGAATCACGGGGCTGATCGACACGGACACTCCCGGCGTTTACACGATCACTTTCAACGTGAAGGACAGCAGCGGGAACACCGCCACCGCCGTGGTGCGGACGATTGAGGTTGTCAAACTCGCCCCCCCGATGCTCACCATTTCCCGCAACAGAAACAGCACCATCACAGTCACTTTCGAGGGCCAGTTGCAAACGGCCGACGGAGTCAACGCCGCTTGGCTGACGCTCGATACGGAAAGTCCGGCAGTGTTGTCGACCGAAAAAGCCGCCGCATTTTTCCGCGCCGTGCGAAATTAATTCGGCGATTAAATAGTGGCCTTCACAGAAAATTGTCCGGTGGTTAACTCTCATCCGACCTCCGGCCACCTTCTCTCTGAGGGAGAAGGAATCGAGAGGAACGCGCTTGGCCACTCTCCTTCTCCCAGCGGGAGAGGGTGGGGCTGAGTGAGAACGCAAAACAACGATGAGCACCTCTCCGGCCAAGCCGAAAATCAATCCGTGGGTTTGGGTGGCTGCATGGATGGGTGTCATTTTCCTTTTCTCGACCGACCTGTTTTCAGGCTCGCAAACCTCGCGCTTTATCGGCCCGTTTTTAAAATGGTTTGTCCCCGATATTTCCGCTGAGTCCATCGCCACGGTTCAACTCGTTACTCGAAAAATCGCGCATGTCGTCGAGTACGCAATCCTGTCGGTTCTGGCCTGTCGCGCCTTGGCTCAGCGTGCCGTGCCGCGCCCGCTGCCGTTGGCCGCGCTTGGCCAAGCGGTGCTGATTGCGGCGGCGTACGCGGCACTCGATGAGTGGCACCAGTCGCTGACGGCCGAGCGGTCCGGGTCGCCGCTCGATGTGGCCATCGACTCCGTCGGCGCGACCGTCGGCGCTGCGTTTTTCGCATGGCTTTCTCGCCGCAAAACAGGGGCAACCAGCCCATGAAACGGCCGATGGTCTGGGTGGTGGTGCCGTACATTCTTGGCATCGCCTTGGCCGATACCGGGTGGGTTCCGTTTTGGCCCGCCTTCGCCGTCTGCGCTGTACTACCGATGTTGGCTTGTGCGGCAAAAGTATCCCGAACCGTCACGCTGATGCCGGTGTTGTTCGGTCTTGGCTTGGCGAACCAAACTTTTCATCTCGACCGACTCCCGGTGGACGACCTCCGGAACCAACTTGGTGACGGGCAGCAGATCGTAACCCTGACCGGCCGACTGGCCACCACGCCGGAGCATCGCGTCAGCGACATCAACGGCGAGGAGTATTGGCGCTCGATGGTGGAACTGGCCGTCAGCGAAATAGAGACCGACACCGGCCGCTCGGCTGCAAGCGGCACGGTGCACGTCTCTGCGCCGTTCCGTCTGGCCAAGCGTTACTACGCCGGACGACGGGTGGAGGTTTCCGGCGTCATAAAACGCCCGCCGGTCGCTCAGGCCAACGGCATGTTTTCGTATCGCGACTACTTGGCCCGGCACGGCATCCACTTTCAGTTACGCGCGAAGACGCCGAGGGACTGGAGTTTTCTCGACGAAGCCAAGCCGCCCGCGCCACCGATGTCCGTCCGCTTCCAACGCTGGGCACGAGACAGTTTGGCCAAGCCGCTTGGCGGGGAGGACGACGTCGTCCGCCTGCTGTGGGCAATGACACTTGGCTGGCGCACGTCGCTCAGCGGCGAGGTCGCCAAGCCGTTCATGTATTCAGGCACGATGCACATCTTTGCTATTAGAGGTCTTTTACACCCTGTTGTATAACCGAAATGACTTAGCGCTGCTGCGCCTCTCCCTGCCAAAGCGGTTTCAAGTCCTCATCATCCAGCGCAATAAGCTTGATCTGCTGGGCATCCCCAAGCTCGTACGACTTGTTCAAATGCTCTTGCGCGGCATCCAGTTGACCCAGTTGGGCGCAGTAGCACGCCAAGTTGTATTGAACCGCCCACTCTGTCGGGAACAGCTTAGCGGCTTCACCCAGCACCGCCTTGGCTTTCTCAATGCTGCCGCCGCTTGCTCGACGCAGTGAGAGGGCTTTGTCCACCCAAGCCTGTGCTCGATCTGGCGCCATTTTCACAATCGCCGAAGCGATATCCAGACAAGCATCCCACTGTTCGTGATGAGAGTAGATCAACCAACGCAATTCCAGCACATCGGGATGCGCTCGCCACTCGGCGCGGATGTTCTCGAGCTCGTCGTTGGCTGCGTCGTAGTCGCCGAGCTGAATCCAACCAGCGGCAGCCTTCAGATGCATCGGGTCGGGGTGCTTTAGTTGGGCGAGATTGGTCATCTACCGTCT
>JABGZB010000426.1 GCA_018674955.1 Verrucomicrobiota bacterium
CAGCACGGCTGCGATTATTGTTAGTAGTAGTTGTTTCATGTCGCGCAAAGTTTAGATTTATTGATTATTTTTGCAATGTATTTATCAAGCGGCAAAAGCTCTGAGAATGGAGCTTTCGGCGCTAAAAACCAATCACCTACCCGCATAAATTTTTCTTTTTTGAATTTGGCCTAATTAGACAGGGAGCTTTCGGCGTTTTAATTTTGATCAGCTTCCAGTTCTTCACCCGTCTTGCCGCCGCGTTTGCGGAGGAGGTCAGAGGTTTCGGGTTTATCATGTTCAACGGCCCAATCTAGCGGTGTTTTGCCATAATTATCCTTTATATTCACATCCGTGCCAGCAGCCAAGAACTCCTTTACGCCTTCAGTATCTCCAGCACGGCAGCCAAATTAATCATCGAACGTTTGCCGCCGTGTTTGCGGAGGAGGTCAGCGACTTCATTTCTGGCTGCATTGACCTCGTCGACGTCACCTTCCCATTCCGCTTCGGCATGATCTAGCGGTGTTCCATAAATACCTTTCGCGTTCACATTTCCCCCTTTGGCGATTAGCAGTTCAGCGATTTCCTTGTGACCATCTGGAACCGCATGATGCAAAGGCGTCCATTTATTATCATCCTTCGCATTCACATCTGCACCTTTGGCAATGAGTAGTTCGGCGATTTCCTTGTGACCTCTAGAAGCCGCACGATGCAAAGGAGTTAGTTTGAACTCATTCTTCGCATTCACATCCGTACCAGCATCCAAGTGCTGTTTAAAAGCTTCGATGTTCCCTTCCTTTGCAGCTGTCCAAATATCCACACTCGGCCCACACCCCACCAGCACCACGGCTGCGATTGTTGTGAGTAGGAGGTGTTTCATTTCCAATATTCAATAAATTTGGCCCTAACTTGAGACACAGTTGCGTACTGGACTTTTACTTGCACATTTCGGTTTTCGGATAAGTTATCAACGTATTCAAGCACATCGTTAAATTTGGTGAAATAACGATCAGCGCTACCTTCGTGAATTGCCAAACAGACAGCGGTTGACTTGCCTTTTTTAGCAAATTGAACGTGGTGGTTGATAATCATCTTCATATCCTCAGCAGTAACCATCCAGTCTATCTTACAGTTTTGTGGAATTTCCACCAATGGATTTCCATCAACCGTTTGGATAAATGGCTGGGTACCGGTTGGCAAAATTGTAGTTTTCGAGATTCTGTAAGGAACAGAGCGAATCGTGACGCTAGTATCCCAACCTGCTAATTCGTGCCAAGAAGGTGCATATTGAGAGCCTACTTCCTTTCCAGGAGGAAATGCAGCTGCACTAGAGGTAAAACCCTTCAAAGCGATCTTGTTTTGCAGTTCTAAGCTTGTCGTATAAAAACCAGCACAGAATGTTTTTGGCACGCCGAATCCCCGGGACTTGAACTGAGCCAGCGTAAAATCGAGCATCCGCAATATTTCTTCACCAGTATAGGCAGACATGGGTACACTGTAACCCGATCTGTCAAAGCTGCCTTTGGCTTGTTTTGCAGACACGCTGGGTTTGATCCTAAACTCAACTCCGGCACCTTCAACAAAGGTTTGGTACATGTGCAGATGCACGCCAATTTCAGCAAAGTATTTTTTTTGTGATTCTTTGAGGAAAGTTTCTATGTTTTCTAAGAGTGGAGTGGGAGTGGTATAGGAGACCGGATTGAAGAGATGGGTCCAACGCACCTTTGGGTGGTTCTTGGTTAACGTTTGCAAGGCTGCTAAATCCTTTGAACTCATTGTCCAGGGTCGATCAAAATGGGAAACCAAAGTTACGAAAACAGTCCCTCCGTTTGTGGAACCTGTTAACTCCTTGTTTGAAGAAGCAATCTGTTTCTGCCTTTTTTCCTCACCAAACACTTCAACCGTACTGGCACCCAAAAGCACGGCTGCGATTGTTGTGAGTAGGAGGTGTTTCATTTTATTAATAGTTCCCTTTACCGGGGATTAGATGCCGCATTTTTTGTCAGGCCAAAACACCGGTGACGACTTGGCCGGAAACGTCAGTCAATCGAAAGTCGCGGCCGTCGTGAAAGTACGTGAGCCGCTCGTGATTCAGGCCAAGCAGGTGCAGGATGGTCGCGTGAAAATCGTGGGTGTGAACCGGATCGACCACGGACTTGAGGCCAATCTCATCAGTGGCCCCGTGCGTGTGACCGGCCTTCACGCCGGCCCCGGCGAGGAAGGTCGTGAACGCCCAGTTGTGGTGCTCGCGTCCCTTGTGGTCGGCCGAGCTGTTGAACGGTGTACGGCCAAACTCCGTCGTCCAGACAACCAGCGTGTCGTCGAGCAGGCCGCGTTGCTTCAGGTCGGTCAGCAACCCGTATATCGGCCGGTCGACCTGCTTGGCTAAGCGCTCGTGATCCATCATGTTCCCGTGCGAATCCCAGTTGCCGGAGGAGCCGGTGTGAATCAATTCGATGAAACGGACCCCGCGCTCGGCCAGGCGGCGGGCCGCGAGGCACTGCCAACCAAAGCCTTTATTCTGGCCCGGTTTCAGTCCGTACAGGTTGTGTGTGGCCACCGATTCCCGCGTAAAATCAAACGCCTCCGGCACTGCCATCTGCATGCCAAACGCGGTTTCAAACGCCCGCATTCGCGTCGCCAGTTCCGGATTGGCCGGCTGCCTGGCCAGGTGCTGCTGGTTGCGCCGGCGCAGTGCCGCCAGCTCCAGCTCCTGCAGCTTGCCCGACACGCGCGGCGTGATGTTGGGCACCGGGTTGCTGCCCGGCACAACGCGCGTGCCCTGGTGCGCTCCCGGCAAAAAGTCTGAGCCCCAAACTTGTCCCCCGGCATACGGCGAATGCGGCGCGATCACGATGAACGACGGCAGGTTTTGGTTTTCCGTCCCCAGCCCGTAGCTCACCCAGGCGCCTATGCTCGGGCGCGTCACGGTAAACGAGCCGGTGTGCATGCCGAGCGTGGCGTTGTAGTGGTTCGAGTGGCTGGTGTGCATGCTGTTGATGAACGCGATGTCATCCACGCACCGGGCGACCTCCGGGAAAAGCGAGCTGACCTCCTTGCCGCATTGGCCGTACCGCTTGAACTGCCACTGGGGCGTCTTGAGAAAAACCCGCTCGTAGCCGGGCCGATTCTGGATTTCGGGATGATCCCCCTTGGCGATCTCCTTGCCGTGGTCACGGTAGAGCTGAGGCTTGTGGTCGAACGTGTCGAGATGCGACACGCCGCCGCTCAGGTTGATGAAAATGACGCGCCTGGCCTTCGGAGAAAAATGAGTCTTCCGCGCCGCGTATTGGTTGGCCTGTTCCGCCCCCATCATGTCGGCGACCAGCGCCGGCATCATCACCGAGCCGGCGACCATCGATCGCAGGAAATGTCGGCGGCTTGGGTTGTGGAGGAACGATTCCATGTTAGTTTACGTACAAAAACTCGTTGCTGCCCAGCAGGACACGGCACCACGCGTCCCAAGCGCGGGTTTCATCCGCAGCGGCAATGTAGGCGGTGATGAATTCTCGGGCCTGCGCGACCTCCTCCTCAGTGGCTGGCTGGCCAAGCGCAAGCTGGTGCGCCTGGCGAATGCGCCCGGCGGGATCCGCCGTGCGCTTGGCCAAGCGCTTGGCCAAGGCGGCAGCCTGCCGGTGCAAAAAGTCGTTATTCAAAAAGTAGAGCGCCTGCGTTGGCACGTTGCTCAGTCGGCGCTGCCCGGTGCTGGCGTTGGCGTCGGCCCCGTCGAACAGCGCCATCAACGGCCGCCGCTGGATGCGCTGGGTCATCAGGAAAACACTGCGGTGGTTGTGATCGTAATTCGCCCGGAAAGGGTTGTGCTGCGTGTAGTTGCGGGTGGCGGGGAACGGATGCCCGGCCGGGGTCGAGTAGTCGAGCGTTTGGCCAAGCGACAGCAGCGTGTCCCGCAACTCTTCGGCACTGAGTCGCCGCGGTTGAAAAGAGCCGTACAGTTTTTGCTCTGGCCCAACTCCGGCGTCAAGCTGATAGGCGGCCGTATTCATGATGATCCGGTGCAGTTGCTTGATCGACCAGCCGTTCTGGACGAAGCGCCGCGCCAGCCAGTCGAGCAGCTCCGGATGCGTGGGCGTCTGGCCCTGCGTGCCGAAGTCGTTGGGCGTGGTCACAAGGCCGCGACCGAAGTGGTTGATCCAGACTCGATTAACGATCACGCGCGCGGTCAGCGGATTGTCCGGGTGCCCGATCCACTCCGCCAGCTGTAATCGACCGCTGCCCTCAGTGACTTTTTGGCCACCGAGCAGGTCGATGTTTTTCCGCGCAACCGCCTCGCCCACGTCGGTCGGGTCGCCTCGGCGGTGCAGTTTTTCGTCGACCATTTTTCCCTCGGCCACCCCGTAGGCATGTTCGATTTTAATTTCTCTCGTCAGCCAATCGGCCAGCTCGTTTTCTGCTGCCTGAAGCGTAGCCAGCTCCAACTGCGGGGTGGCGATGACCGGAAGAAAGTCGCCCTTCTTATGAACCAGTTTCCATGCGACTCCGTTGCCGAATGGATGGCCATCTTTCACTAGGCCACGGATGCGAATGCGGCCTTCGATCGGGCTCGTCCAGCCAACACCCACCGGGCCATCTGCCGCCGGATGCACAAAAACGGTCCTCGGCGGCAGCGTGGTCCACGCCGCAATCGGCGTGTCGTTTGCGTTAACGAAAACAGACGGCAACGGGTCGATACGCCAGACGTGGTTCCCGGCCCGGTTTTCGTTGTCCTTCACCGACACGGTGAGCAGTTTACCCGGCTGGCGTGCGTCGAGGAACGCCCACGTTCGCGGATTGCCAATCCTGTCCGCGTGCGGGTTGCTGGCGAGAAAATCGTCAACGACATCGTGCGTCACATTCCAGTTTCGCTCCCCACCGCCGATCTCGGTCAACTCCCACTCAATGATTGTCGTGTCCGCCCCGTAATTGCCGTTCGGGTCAACAATAAGCTGGATCATGTCGCCCCGGCGCACGGTCATTTCGTCGACGGCAAACCGCTGTTTCTCGCGAATGGTGATCTGCCCCTCGGCGAGCTGCGTGGCCGGCTGACTGTCCAGCTTGGCAAACTTCGAGGAAGCGTCGGTGAGCGCCTTTTTGGATTGGGCTATTTTTTGTTCCAGCTCGGTTTTTCGTTTGATCCACTCGGCCATGCGTGCATTGATTTCCGCCGAATTCTTCAGCGGCATCAGGTCGGTGATGGGCTTGTTGCCCTCCGAGCCGGGGAACGAATACACCGTACTCGCGAAGATGCCGTACAGGCCGTAGTAGTCCCGCGCCGAGATGGGATCGTACTTGTGATCGTGGCAACGCGCACAGGCGATCGTCAGGCCGAGGAACGACTTGCCTAGCGTGTCGATCGTGTCCTCGATGGTGAGGTAGTGATCCTTTTTCGCATCGTGCCCGTGCCGCCGCGAGATCGCAAGGTAACCGGTGGCGGTGATCAACTCGCTGTACTGCTCCGGTGAAATGTTTGGATCGGCCTTGGCCAAAATATCCCCGGCCAACTGCTCGCGGATAAACTGGTCAAATGGCCTGTCCTCATTGAAGGCGCGAATGACAAAGTTGCGATAACGCCACGCATCGGCCACCGGCATGTCGGTGTTCTCGCCGGCAGTGTCCGCGTACCGGACGACGTCCAGCCAGTGCCGCCCCCAGCGTTCGCCGTAACGCTCCGAAGCCAATAACCGCTCGACCACGTGCGCAAACGCCCGAGGGGAAGGGTCCTCAAGAAAGGCGTCCACCTCAGCCGGGGTTGGCGGCAGGCCGGTGAGGTCGTAAGTCGCGCGGCGGATCAGCGTGCGTTTGTCCGCCTGGCCAAGCGGAGCCAACCCGGCCCCCTCCAGCTTAGCCAGCAAAAAACGATCCACCTCAGACCTTGGCCAAGTGCTATCACGCACACTCGGCACAGTCGGCTCGCCTGGTTTTTGGAATGACCAATGCGAACCGGCCCCAGCCTTCGCCTGACCAAGCCCGGTATCGGCGGGGCCGCTGAACTGCAGCATCAGCATCGAGACCAGCAGGCAAGTAGTGAAAACCGAGCGCTTCATTCGTTAAAGGGCACCGGCGAGCCTACCTCCCACCTGCCGCACAGCAACCCAAATCGGTTACTTCCAGAGACGATCCTTGAGGGTGAATTCCAAATCACTAAGGTCATACCAGCGGAGTGCGCCGGATTCACTTTAATCCATCGATTTTGGCTTTGCTTGTTGTCATTTGAAATGAATTTTAAATCATTTTTAAAACTCCGAACTCAAAGAAGATGCTACCTAATTTGACACGAAAAATGTGATGCTTTTAGTTACTCGGAAGAGCAGAAGTGAGTTACGCCTTTTTTTCGGGGTAGAAGTTGGTGGGTCGGGTGGGACTCGAACCCTCTCGGGGACTTTACCCATATTAGCCACCGTTCGCGTTTGAATGCATTGATACACACTGGGAATCATCATAAAATGTAAGAATACGCAACATTGCGAACATCAAGTGGTCTGAAATGGTCTGAAATCGAAGGGGGGAGAGGAGGACTTTTGAAGCGCCGGAGGAGTGATGATGGGTTTTGATGGCAGAAAATTATTTTGCAAAAAAAAATCAGTTTCAGCAGCTCTAGTTTTCTTTGTCTCCAGCGGGTTCCTTGCTAGCTTGCGCCATGGCGTCGAACGTTCTTGGAGGGGAATTAGAACCCTGCTCAAAAAATCCCGTGACAGGGTTTTTTCGTAATGGTCTTTGCGATACCTGCGCTGATGACAGGGGAATGCATACAGTCTGTGTAGTGATGACAGATGAGTTCTTGGAGTTCAGTGCCGAAGCAGGCAACGACCTGTCTACTCCGGTTCCAGAATATCAATTTCCGGGGCTTAAGGCAGGTGACAGGTGGTGTCTATGCATGGGACGCTGGATAGAGGCACAGAAGGCAGATATGGCACCGGAAATCGTCTTAGAGAGTTGCCACATCAGTGTGACTGAATTTATTGATTTGGAGTTGCTGAAGCAATACGCTGTTAAAGAAAGCACCTAAAGATAGTTGGAATCCTTCAACTACGTTTACGGGTCAGCATGAATTCGTTACCTTCTGAATCACGGCACATTGCAAGGTGTGGGGGTTCTCCATCTTCCTCTTGAGGTTCCCTAGTCAGCACACCTCCAGCGGTTTTAACCTCTGAAGCTCCCTCAACAACATCCGCAACCTGAAAGGTCATTCCGGTCCAAGTTACATTCCCTTCACCGCCACCGTGGATTCCGATTGAAACACCCGCAACCACCACTTCAGAAATCACCTCTGAGCGTTTGATTATTTCGCCACCAAAAACAGTCTCATAAAAATTTAAGGCACGATCCATGTCATTTGCCCAGATCACATATTTTAATCTTTCAACATTCATAAAACCTAATGAGTTAGGATAGTTTCATTTCCCTTCAGCTTTCAATTCTTCACCCGTCTTGCCGCCGTGTTTGCGGAGGAGATCGGCAATTGCTTTACGTGATGGCGAGGGTTCTCCCCCCAGAATTGGTTGTTTCAGGGCAATATATAGGGGCGTTTCACCATATTGGTTCGCATTCATATCTGCGCCTTCGGCAATTAGCAGTTCGGCAATTTCCCTTTGTCCATTCTCAGCCGCATGATGCAACGGAGTCCATCCAATAATATCGTTCGCATTCACATCAGCACCTTTGCCGATAAGCAGTTCCGCAATTTCCTTGTGCCCAAACACAGCCGCATCATGCAAAGGAGTTCTGAAGAAACCACCACCTTCCGCATTTACATCCGCACCTTTGGAGATAAGGAGTTCAGCGACTTCCTTGTGACCTCCAAAAACCGCATCATGCAAAGGAGTCCTTCCATACTTAGTCTTCGCATTTACACTCGCACCGTTTGCGATTAGCAGTTCGGCGATTTCTTTAGTGGCCGCATGATAAAGAGGAGTCTCTCCACCAGCATCCTTCGCATTGACATCTGTCCCAGCAGTCAAAAACCCCTTTACTGCTTCAATATCTCCACCAGCCGCCGCGCCGTTTATTACCCCGTGCTTGCCGCCGTGCTTGCGGAGGAGGTCGGCGGTTTCGGCAGAGGCATTTGGGTGTTTTGAACGAGTGGCCATATCTAGCGGTGTTGTGCCATCAACATATTTCGCATTAACATCCGCACCATTGGCGAGAAGCAGTTCGACGATTTCCTTTTGTCCTCTATTAAAAAAAGCCGCACGATGCAAAGGAGTCCCTCCATTCTCAGACTTCACATTCACATCCGTACCAGCAGCTAAGTGCTGTTTGACTACTTCGATGTTTCCGTCTCTGGCAGCATCGTGAATTGAGATGTCTGGTGCTTTGGCTGTCGGCGGTTCTGGCTGTGACGCTTCAGCAACTGGTTCAACTGGTTTCGCTTCTGGTGCAGGAGTCGACCGCTGTGACTCGCCACACCCCACCAGCATCACGGTTGCGATTGTTGTTAGTATGAGTTTCATTTTCCTTCAGCTTTCAATTCTTCAGCTGTCTTGCCGCCGTGTTTGCGGAGGATAGTTATAATATCTGGATCGCTCGCCATATCAAGCGGTGTTGTGCGAACTGTAACCGGGTTCAAGTCAGCACCCTTCTCGATTAACAACTCAACAATTTCCTTGAAGCCTTTAGAAGCTGCAATCCGCAATGGAGTAGCTCTTCCCCTATCATTCTTTGAATTTACATCCGCGCCCGCTGCTAAAAACTCCTTTACCACTTCAATGTTTCCACTAGCCACAGCACCATGAATAGTCCCGTGTTTCCCACCATTTTCGAGGATTAGAGCGGCAATTTCCTTTTCATTATGTTTAGCGGCTTGATCCAGCGGTGTCATGCCAGCGTCAATGGAGTCGGGCGGTTGTTTTAAATTAACGTTTGCACCATTTAATATGAGAATTTTAACGACTCCTTTTTGGCCACGCCAAATTGCCCAACACATAGGTGCTCCAGCCAAGCCTTGATTACTAATATCCACACTTACGCCTTCGGCAATGCATTGTTTGATTGTTGTAATATCCCCCCTAATGCAAGCACTTATAAACCTGTTATTTTCCTCTGGAGTAAACAACTCTTTGTAGTAACCCGCCCCACACCCCACCAACAGCACAGCTACGATTGTGATTAGGAGGTGTTTCATTTGTCTTCAGCTTTCAATTCTTCCCCCGTCTTGCCGCCGTGTTTGCGGAGGAGGTCGGCGGTTTTGGTTTTACCCCATTCAATGGCCCAATCTAGCGGCGTTCCGCCATCATCACGCTGCGCATTCACATCTGCACCTTTGGCGATTAGGAGTTCGACGACTTCCTTGTGGCCTTCCCAAGCCGCAAGATGCAAAGGAGTCGTTCCAATCATATCCTTCGCATCCACATCCGTGCCAGCAGCCAAGTGCTGTTTAACGGCTTCAATGTTTCCTGCTTCGGCAGCTTTGTGAATTGAGAGTTCTTCACCCGTCTTGCCGCCGTGTTTTCGGAGGAGGGCGGCGGTTTCCTTGTAGTTACCCCCAACGGCCCAATCTAGTGGTGTTTGACCAGCAGCATCTATCGCATTCACATCCGCACCTTTGGTGATAAGCAGTTCGACGATTTCCTTGTGATCTTTACCAACCGCATAATTCAAAGGAGTGATTCCACCCACACCCTTCGCATTCAAATCCGCACCAGCATCCAAGTACTGTTTGACGGCTTCGATGTCTCCTTGTTTGGCAGCTTCTCAAATATCTTTAGGCGGCCCACCACACCCCACAACCAGCACGGCTGCGATTGTTGTGATTAGTATGTGTTTCATTTCAATTCTACACCCGTCTTGCCGCCGTGTTTGCGGAGGAGGGCGGTGATGTTCGAAAGGTTTTTAACAGTCGTTGGCAGAGGGCTGAATTTTGCTACCACATTAGCGGCATCAAGTGGTGTCATTCCTTGCTTTCGCCCTGACACAACTTTCGCATTCACATCTGCACCATTTGTAATAAGCAGTTCAACGACTTCCTTGTCGCCACTATCTAAAGCTGCAACTACCGCCCAATGCAAAGGAGTTTCCCCGTCATCTTTCTTGGCGTTCACATCCGCCCCATCAGCAATGGCCTTTTTGGCGGCTTCAATTTTTCCGAACATGGCGGCTTCCCATAATGAGGCGTCTGCGGTTTTGGCAGTCGTCGGTTCTGGTTGCGCGGCTTCGGCAGCTGGTTCAGTTGGTTTGCCAGCGGCTTCCAGTTCCTTCTTGGTCTTGCCGCCGTGTTTGCGGAGGAGGTCGGCGATTTCGGTGTGTTGCCATGGGATGGTATAATTTAGAGCTGTTTCATCTTGATAATTTTTCACATTCATATCCGCACCTGCGGCGATGAGTAGTTCTGCGATTTCCTTGTGACCTTCACGCGCCGCATGATGCAAAGGAGACTCGCGAAACGGGCCACTTTTCGCACTCAAATCCGTGCCAGCAGCGATGTGCTGTTTGACGGCTTCGATGTTTCCTTCATAGGCAGCACCGTGAATTGAGATGTCTGGTGCTTTAACTGTCGGCGGTTCTGGTTTTGCTTCTGGCGAAGGAACTGGCTGCTTCGCCTCCCCGCACCCCACCAGCAGCACGGCTGCGACGATTGAAACGAGTATTGATTTACTTGATCAATCGGTAATAGAGGGTTCCTACGGGCTGCTCTATTCGGATTTGATTACTTTCAGGATCCAAATACATGTCATTTGCACCATCCCAACCCCCTAAATC
>JABGZB010000427.1 GCA_018674955.1 Verrucomicrobiota bacterium
CCTGAACGAGCGGGCCAGCCGGGGAGAACTCGACATCTCGGCGATCAGCATCCACGCCTACGCGCATGTGTGTGGTGAGTACGCGCTGTTGCCGAGCGGCGCGAGCATGGGCGACGGCTACGGGCCGATGCTCGTGGCGCGCGAGAAATTCTCGAGACAGGAAATTGCTTCGCTCCGCATCGCGGTGCCGGGCACGATGACGAGCGCGTTTCTCGCGCTGCAACTTTGGCTCGGCAAAAAAGGAGAGCAGATCGACTACACCGTCGTGCCGTTCGACGAAATTTTCAAGACCGTCAACGAAGGACTCGCCGATGTCGGGCTGATCATCCACGAGGGCCAGTTGACGTTTGAGAACGAGGGGCTCGTTTGCTGCGAGGATTTTGGCGTGTGGTGGGGCCGCGAGAACGACGGCCTGCCGTTGCCGCTCGGCGGCAATGTTATTCACAAACGCATCCCGCCGGAGGAGCGCAAGGTGATATCCGACGTGCTCGAGCGCAGCATCCGGTACAGCCTCGAGCACCGCGCCGAGGCGGTGGAGCACTCGCTGCAATACGCCCGCGACATGGGCATCGACTTGGCGGACAAGTTCGTCGGCATGTACGTGAACGATTGGACGCTCGACTACGGCGAACCCGGCCGCGAGTCGATCCGGCGTTTCTTGCGCCGGGGCCACGAGATGGGTGTTGTACCCGAGTTGCCCGAGCTGGAGTTTGTGGAGTAGCATTTGCGCTTGGCCAAGAGGGTCCAGCCTGGCTATATTGCCGCCTTTACCGGTACCGGGTTTGGCGGCTTGGTTGGGAGATTGATCTTTCCATGAAACACATGATTAAAAAAACCGTGGCGCTGGTGGCGCTTGGCTTGGTTTGCGGCCTGGTGGCCGCGCCGGAGGCCGAGGCAGCCAAGCGACCGAATGTCCTCTTCATTTTCACCGACGACCACTCGGCGCGGGCGATCAGCGCGTATGGATCGCGCATCAACAGGACGCCGCACATGGATCGTATCGCGCAGGAGGGCATGCGTTTTCGCAAGTGTTACGTCACCAACTCGATCTGTGGGCCAAGCCGCGCGGTGATCCTCACCGGCAAGTACAGTCACTTGAACGGGTTTTTGATGAACGGCCGCACGCCGTTCGACGGCTCGCAGCAGACGTTTCCCAAGCTGCTGCGCAAGGTGGGCTACGAGACGGCGATGATCGGCAAGTGGCATCTCAAGAGCGTGCCGACCGGCTTTGATTACTTCGACGTCCTGATCGGGCAGGGGCCGTATTACAATCCGCCAATGCGCACGACCAACGACGCGGGCGAAGTGGTCGTTGAGAAAAACACCGGCTACACGACGGACATCGTCACTGACAAGGCGCTCGCGTGGCTGAAGAACGATCGAGCCACCGACAAGCCGTTCATGCTGATGCTCCAGCACAAGGCACCGCACCGTAACTGGCAGCCCGGCCCGGCGCACCTCAACACGTTCGACGACGTGGAAATCCCCGAGCCTGAGACGCTATGGGACGACTACTCCGGCCGCACCTCCGCCGCCAGCAGCCAAGCGATGACCGTTGCGCGGCATCTCTCCGAAAACGATCTCAAGCTCAACGCCGGCCCGAACAACCTGACGCCGGAGCAGAAAAAAACCTGGGATACCGCTTACGGCCCCAAGAACGAAGCGTTCCGCAAAGCCAACTTGCAGGGCAAGGCCAAGGTGAAGTGGATGTATCAGCGTTACATCAAGGATTATTTGCGCTGCGTGCAGTCGGTGGACGACAACATCGGCCGCGTGCTCAAGTACCTCGACGACACCGGCCTCGCCGAAAATACGATCGTCATTTACTCGTCCGACCAGGGCTGGTACCTCGGCGAGCACGGCTGGTACGACAAGCGCTGGATGTACGAGGAGTCCCTCGTGATGCCGTTCATGGTGCGCTGGCCGGGGGTGATCGAGGCCGGCAGTATCAACAACGACATCGTTTCGAATCTCGACTTCGCCGAGACGTTCCTCGAGATCGCAGGTGCGGACATCCCAAGCGATATGCAGGGCCGCAGCCTCGTGCCGCTGCTCAAGGGTTCGACGCCGGCCGACTGGCGCAAGTCGTTCTACTACCATTACTACGAGTTTCCCGGTGCGCACAGTGTGGCCCGTCATTACGGCGTGACCGATGGGAACTACAAGCTCATTAACTTTTACGAAAACAACCAGTGGGAGCTGTTCGCCCTCACCGCCGACCCGAACGAGTTGCAAAGCCTCCACGGCCGCGCGGAATACGCCGGGGTTCAAACGCGACTCGAGAACGAGTTGCAGCGACTCCGCGGTCAGTACAGGTTGCCCGCCGAGGATCCTGTTTCAACGCGGCCTCGGCAACGGCGGAGGCAGTAGATTTCGTAGCAAACCGTTGACCCAAACAACAGAAGCCGGCCGTTTGGCCGGCTTTTTTTCGGGGGAAGCGCTTGGGCGATCAGTAAAGCAGCAGTGGCGAGAGGAAGTAGAGGCGGCCCGATTTGAGCTTGGGGAGATCCACGCCGAGGTCGACCTTGATCTCCTTGGCTTCGCTTTTGCCGAGCAGGCTAAACAGGTTGGCTAGGTTTAACGGCTCGCGGTACTGGATCAGGTCGGCATCCGCATAGCCAGCCAGCTTCAGTGCCCGGTCGGTAGCGGTGTCGAGGTCGCCCAGTTGGTCCACAAACCCTTGGCCAAGCGCCTGCGTCCCAGAGAGGATTCGGCCGTCGGCGTACGTCTCCCAACCGTCGGCGAGTGCCTTACCGCCACCGGGTTTGTTTCTATTCTCGAGGTCGCGTCCTTCGCGCACGATTTTTTTGAAACGCCCGAACGTCTCGTCAATTAAGTCCTGCACGATTTTGCGTTCCTCCGGCGTGATGTCCTCCTCGCGCTTGTCGTAGCTGAGCATGTCCTTGTGTTTGCCGCTCTTGAACACCATCGGCCGGACACCGACTTTGTCCATCAGGTTGCGCAGATTGTAGCCCTGCATGATCACGCCGATGCTGCCGGTGATCGTCAATTCGTGCGCGACGATCCAGTTGCACGGCGCGGCGACGTAGTAGCCGCCCGACGCCGCCAGCGCGCCCATCACGGCGACCACCGGCTTGTCGCATTCGTCCTGAAAATCGCGGATGATTTCGTAAATGTGATCCGACGCCAGCACTTCGCCGCCGGGGGAGTTGATGCGGAACAGCACCGCCTTCACGTCGTCGTCTTCGCGCGCCCACTTGAACTGCCGCCGGATCGACTCGACCATGTTGTTACCGCTGGCATCGACGCTGAAGCTGGCAATCAGCCCGGCGAGATCGATTACAGCAACCTTGTTTTTGCTGTCGTTGTCTCGAAGAGTGACTTCTTCGACATAGCTGGTCCCACCGGAGCCAAGCGACATGCCGGCAGAGCCGATGGCCAGCATCACGATCAGGAAACCGCCCAGCAGCAGGCAGCCCACCAGAAAGAGGGAGAACCACATCCAGCCCCGGCTTTTCCTGGCCGGTGCCGAACTTGGCGCGGGTGAAATTACTGGGGGTGCATTGTCCATCATATCGCGGGGTAGCCTACTCTTGGCCAGGTGTGCGGGCAAGCAGCCGGTTTGCGATTGGTCAAGCGCTTGGGTAGCATCGCCGCGTGGAGCGCAAAACATGGTTACCACTGGTGTTGATGCTCGTCTTCGCGGCGAGTCGGTGGCCCGGCATGCTCCCGCAAAACTTCAGTGCCGCGCACGCGCTGCTGTTCTGCGCGGCATTTTGGCTGCCTGGCTGGATGGGCTGGGTGCTGCCGCTGGCCACCATCATTGTCACCGACATCCTGCTAAATCTTTTCCACTACAGCATGCCGGTGATGGTGCCGGAGTTGGTTGTGAACTGGATGATCCTCGCGCTGTTCGTCGTCCTGGCCAAGTGGCTGGCCGGTCGCCGGAGCATCGGCCGGGTGTTCCTCGGCACGCTGATTGGTGCGCTGCTCTTTTACCTCGTCAGCAACACCGTCTCGTGGATGGTCAACCCAGCCTATGCCAAGACGATCGTCGGCTGGGTGCAGGCGCTGACCGTTGGTCTGCCCGGTTTTCCGCCGACGTGGTTGTTTGGTCTCAAGTCGCTGCTCGGCACCGGCCTGTTCACCGGCCTGTTCGCCGGGGCAATGAAATGGAGCGAGGCGATCGACGATGCGCCGGAGCCCGAAACTGACGACGAGGAGGAGACTGAAGCCCCACCCGAACCGAGCCCCGAGGCAGCATGACGACTATCGGCATCCTTTCCGACAATCACAGCGATTGGCCACCGCACATCGCCGAGTCGCTGGCCGGCGTCGATGCCATCATTCACGCCGGTGACATTGGCCCTTACAGGCTCGTGCTCGACATGGAAGCCATTGCGCCCACGACCGCCGTGCTCGGCAACACCGACGGCGACATGCCGATCAACGAGTCCGCCGTGGCGACGCTCGGCAGTAAAAAGTTTTTCGTGCAGCACATCGTCGATCCGCACCGACTCGAGGCATTGCTGCGCGAACGGCTCAAGCGCATTGAGCCGGACGTCGTCGTCTTCGGCCACACGCACGAGCCGTTTTGTGAGACGCTCGGCGGCATCCTGTTTCTCAACCCCGGTTCTGTCACCCGCCCGCGCGGAGGCACTCAACCCAGCATGGTTCGCATGACCATCGACAACGGCAAAATCACGCCGGAGTTCATCGAGTTCTAAGTCGGGCGCCGAGTTGGCGGGCGAGGTCTGGGAGATCGTACCAGGCGAGGGCGCCGGGCACCACGTGGTCGACTATCTCGCGGCGGAGTGGCTGGGCCACAGCGTCGTCCACCCAGCTGTTCATTGCCGGGTTGCGCAGCTCGACCTTGCTGATCCGTGCATCCAACGCCGCGGCGTGCAATGCCACCGACCCGGCGGAACCGACGCCGATCACGCGAATACTGCGAACACGTTCACTACCGACTTGATTGAGGTAGTCGACGACCGACAACAAATCGCGGACGCGTTGGCCAAGCAGCGGTTGCCCAATGTGTGTGGCCACGTTGCCGACCCGGTGTGAGTGGCTGTGGTATTTCGTGTTGCTACCCTGGTCACGCGTCTCGCCGAGACCGCGCAGATCCACGGCAAACACCGCTGTCGACTTGTTCACCAATTGCCGGATCGGGCCGTTGGCGTGGGCGGCGTTCCGCATTCCGCGGTCGTCGGCATAAACGACCACATCAAGTGCGTGGCTGGTGTTACCGGGCGGTCGAAAGAGCAGGGCCGGTACCGGCATGTCGCCGGTGCGCTGAAGCGTGAATTTGTCGATACGCGCCCAGTTGGTTTGGTCTTGGCCACCACGCTCCACCCTGGGCTGCGGGAGGTTCTCGGGCAGGCCGATCAATTTGCGCACCTTCGCCAGCGCCTTGGCAGGGTTGCTAGCCCAGAAATGTCTCCGCTTGGTTTCCAACCGGTTGGCCAGGCGTAGGCTGATATCGGCGACGTTGGCTTCGTCTGGGAAATCGTTATGGACCTGCCC
>JABGZB010000428.1 GCA_018674955.1 Verrucomicrobiota bacterium
CCTTCTTCCTGAGGGAGAGGGAATCAAACGGGATGCGATTGGCCAAGCGCAAGATGGGGAAGAGGAATATCCAACGTTGAACAAGGAATGTCCAAGTATGCCATTCGGAAACGCTCCGCTTTAAGACAAACCTGAAAATCCAAGCATCGCCCTCGCGCTGTTCCCTACTTCACACTTGGACATTCCTTGTTCGACATTCACCCCCTGAAATGTCCCTTAGAATATGGCGGTTTTTAGACTGTTCCGAAGATCGTTTCCCCCGTGCTTTCGAGGTCGTTGCAGGCCTCGATGAGGCGGTCGGCCGTGGCTTGCTCGGCTTTCTTGAGGTAGGATCGCGGGTCGTAAACTTTTTTGATGCCGACTTCGCCGTCGATCTTCAGCACACCTGCGTAGTTGGCCAACATGTGATCGGCGATGGGGCGGGTGAAGGCGTATTGCGTGTCAGTGTCGATGTTCATTTTGATCACGCCGTACTCGAGGGTCTCCTTGATTTGATGTTTCTCAGAGCCGCTGCCGCCGTGGAAGACGAGGTCGAACTTGGCCGCCTCGCCGTGTTTGCCGGTGACGGCATCCTGTCCCTGTTTGAGGATTTCGGGCCGTAGCTTGACGGCGCCGGGCTTGTATGCGCCGTGTACGTTGCCAAACGTCGCGGCGAACATGTAGCGGCCGATGCCGTTGAGGCTTTCGTACACGGTAAGCATGTCCTCTGGGCTGGTGTAAAGCTTCTCCGCCGGCATGTCTTCGGTACCAGCCGAACCGTCCTCTTCACCGCCGACAACGCCGGCCTCGACTTCGAGGATGATTTCGTTTTCGGCACACAGCTCGAGGTACTCTTTTGAGATGGCCATGTTTTCCTCAAGCGGCAAAATAGAGGCGTCGAGCATGTGGCTTTGGAACAGGTTGCCCTGGCCGTCGGCGCGGCGCTTCGCCGTCGCCTCGATGAGCGGCTTGAGGAAGCCGGCCGCTTTCTCAGGTTGGCAATGGTCGGTGTGCAGGCCGATGAGAATGTCGTACCGCTCGGCCAGCCGGTGGGCGGCCTCGGCGAGCACGATGCAGCCGAGCACGGCGTCGTTCTGGCTCAGGCCGGAGGCGAACTGCCCGCCGCCGGTGGACATCTGGATGATGCCGTCGGACTTCGAGTCGGCGAACGCCTTGAGCGCAGCGTTGATCGTGGTGATGGAGGTGATGTTGACCGCCGGATAGGCGTAGTCGCCCTGTTGGGCGGCGTCCAGCATCGCGGCGTATTGCTTCGGTGTTGCGATTGGCATGATTAAATCGTGGTGTGGTTTTTCCGTAACCGGAAAAGTGGCCGGATGGGCCAAAGGGCTTTGAAGTATAGCGAGATTTCGCCCCTATGCAAGAGCACAGAATAGCTTGTTTCAAGGTGATTTCCGCGCTTGGCCAAGCGGCGGAGGACTAAGCCGTCCTTGACAGGCTAAGCCGGTCTCCTCAAAAACAGCGGTTCATGAAAGTGCGTTTTTTTAGCCTAAATCTGCTGCTGACACTTGGCTTAGCCGGGTGTGGCTCCCAAGCCCCCGAGCAAACTCCAGCCAATAACGGGAAAGCAACAGCCGTCGTCCTGACTCCGACCGCTGAGCCGGAGCCGCCGGCGACGGGAGGGACGAGTTCCACCTCGTCTCAAAATCCTGCCGATTCGACACCCACTCCCGAGCCGGTGGCCGAAGTGACTCCTGAGCCGGTGCTAGCGGCCGATTCGGTAGCAGTGGTAACTCCCAAGCCAACGCCCGTCGTTGAGCCGGCACCCACGCCGGAGCTGGAAGAGACGACGCCCGAAAGAGACCTCTTCCGCAGCGCTGGTAGTGGCGATGTTGATGCCGTGAAATACCACTTGGCCCACGGCGCCAGGGTCAACGCACAGGACAAAACCGGCAAGACCGCGCTGCTGTGGGCTGTCCGTAGCCAGCGGCACGCCGTCGTGTCCCACCTGCTCGCCCGTGGCGCAAACCCAAACCTCGCCGACAACTCCGAGGTGACGCCGCTTTTTTGGGCGGTGCGAATGCGGCGAAACGAGTTAGTGGCGCAGCTTCTCAGCAAGGGCGCTGACATCGGGCACAAGGACAAGCGCGGCAGAACCGCCCTCGATTATTCCAAGGACGAAACGGTTACCGCGATTTTGCGCCGTCACGCCGACGAGAAAAAATAACCGATCACAGCCATGACATTTGCGGAATTGACTGAGCAAATTCTGGCCTTCCGCGACGCACGCGACTGGGCGCAGTTTCACAAGCCCAAGGACATGGCCGCCGCCGTGGCGATCGAGGCCGCCGAGTTGCAGGAACATTTTCTCTGGAAGACGCAGGAGGAAAGCGCCGAGCACTTGGCCAAGCACGGGGCCGACGTCGCCGAGGAGATGTCCGACATCGCGATCTACCTGTTCATCATGGCCGCCGACGCAGGCATCGACCTTGGCCAAGCGATGCAGACCAAGCTCGCGATAAACGAAAAACGTTACCCCGCCGACCAAGCCAAAGGCCGCCACAACAAATACACCGACTACCAGCCTGACGATGAGTGACGTACGAGTGGGTGTCGTGGGTGCCGGGGCCAATACTACCGCCAGGCATATTCCGTTGCTGCAAGGGATCGATGGCGTGGAAATCGTCGGTGTTGTCAACCGCAGTGAGAGCTCATCATCCACCGTGGCCAAGCGATTTGGCATTCCGAAAACGTACGGGCACTGGGAGCAGGCGGTCGCCGATCGGGACACGAACACCATCGTCATCGGCACCTGGCCGTATCTGCATTGCCCAGTGACACTGGCGGCGCTCGCCGCCGGCAAACACGTACTCACCGAAGCGCGCATGGCGATGAACGCCGACGAGGCAGGGCGCATGCTCGCCGCCAGCCTGGCCAAGTTGGGGCTGGTTGCCCAGGTCGTGCCGTCGCCGATCACTCTGTTTGCCGACGCGACCATACAGCGACTCATCACCGAAGGGTTCCTTGGGCAACTACTCGCGGTGGAAAGTCGGATTCGTGGCGGCTTTATTGACAGTGAATCGCCAATGCACTGGCGGGAGAATGCCGAACTGAGCGGCAACAATATTCTGGCGATGGGCATTTACTACGAAGCCATCGTGCGCTGGGCGGGCCGCGTAACAAACGTGATGGCCCGGGCGAAGACTTTTACCGTGCAGCGACTCAACGAGAGCGGCGAGCCGCAATCGGTCGGGGTGCCAGAGCATCTCGATGTCGTCGCCGATCTGAAGTGCGGTGCACAACTCCACATGCAGCAATCTGCCGTCACCGCGTTGCTTCAGGACGATGCGATTTATCTGTTCGGCAGCGAGGGGACGCTGCGGCTGACCAGCGACCGGCTGTTTGGTGGCCGAAAAGGTGACGAGCAACTCACCGAAATTCCAATCACTGCTGAGGAGCGCGGCGAGTGGCAGGTTGAGGAAGATTTTGTTGCCTCCATCCGGGGTGAACGCGAAGTAACGCACACGACTTTTGCTGACGGGGTTCATTACATGGAATTCACCGATGCGGTCGCGCGGAGCATCCGCAGCGGGCGGCTCGAGGCGGTCTGAGGCCGGGCGCTCGACCAAGTGCAATGTTGCGCTTGATTTCAGGGCGCCGATCACCACAATCCCCCCCCCGTTGATCATTTGATGACTGCCCCAGACGACAACTCAATCATCACGGCCACTGCGCCTGTCGTGGTTTACGACAAGAAAAACCCGTTTCCCTCCACACTCAAGCGGCGCGTGTTGCTCAACAAGGAAGGCTCGGACAAGGAGACGCTTCACCTCGAGTTGTGCCTTGCCGGCTCCGGGCTGGAATATCGCCCGGGCGACTCGTTGGCGATTATCCCGGCCAATTCTCCGCAGGCTGTAGGGCAAGTGCTCGAGGCGGGCGGGTTCGCCGCCGGCGAAACGGTGGAACTCAAGGGCGGCGAAACCAAGCCGCTCGGCGACGTGTTTGCGACCGACCTCAACATCACTGGCATCACCAAGAATGTCCTCAAGAAATACAACGCCTTCGCCCAGTCGGAGAAACTCGAGTCGCTGCTCGATCCCGATAACAAGGCGGCGCTCGACGACTACCTTGGGGGGCGCGAGGTCATCGATATGATTGCCGACTTCCCCGTGCCGGGTCTGGCGGCTTCGGACTTTTGCGGCACACTCAGGAAGTTGCTCCCTCGCCTGTACTCCATCGCCTCGAGTTCAAAGGCACATCCCGGGGAGGTACACCTGACCGTCGCTGTGTTGCGCTATAACAGCCATGGCCGCGATCGTGAGGGTGTCTGTTCCAGCTACACCGCCGACCGCGTGAATGAGGGCGGCACCATGCCGGTGTTCTTGCATTACGACAAAAAGTTCAAGTTACCCGAGGACGGCGCCACGCCGATCATCATGGTTGGCCCCGGCACCGGCATCGCGCCATTCCGGGCATTTGTCGAGGAGCGCGCTGCTACCGGTGCCATTGGCAAAAGCTGGCTCTTCTTCGGCGACCAACACCGGGCGACTGACTACCTTTATGGCGATGAGTGGGATCGTTATCTTGCCGAGGGCAGGCTCTCGCGCATCGACCTCGCCTTCTCACGCGACCAGGCAGAGAAGGTGTACGTGCAACATCGCATGCTTGAGCATGGTGCCGAGTTATACACATGGCTCAGAAACGGCGCGGTGTTTTATGTTTGCGGCGATGCCTCGCGCATGGCCAAGGACGTCCATGAGGCGCTGATTTGCATTGCAGAGAAGGAGGGCGGCAAATCCCGCGAGGACGCCGAGGCTTGGGTCAAGCAACTTAAAGCCGACAAACAATACCTCAGGGACGTTTACTGAGTCAGCTTTCCCGGCCGCAGGCGCTGCAGTAGGGCAGCAGCGTCTGGGTCACCTCGCCGCAGTCGCCGCATTGATCGAAGAGTGCTTCGCCGCAGGACGGGCAAGTGTAGCGGGACGACTCCGTTTGGCTAGGCGCCTCTCCGTGAAGTTTGGGGCCGCGCTTGGTCCAGACCGCCTGTTGGAACGCTCCGCGCAAAATCGGGAAGTCGCACGCGGGGCAGCGATGGTTTTGGTACGCTTCGCGATGGCGCTTGAGCAGCGTGGCCTTGCGTGGGCGCGCCGATGAGCGGATCGCCCAGGTGAGAAACGCTCCTAGGATTCCGATCGCCGCGAGGATGGCGACGTACTTGAAAAAGTCGCGCGGGAAGTAGTCCCACATCACGAGCCACACCATCCAGAATGTTGCCACCAACGCCGCCCAGTTGAACGGTTGGTAAATGCTGCCGCGCTTTTTTTTCACCAACCACGCGGCCAGCAACAGTAGCGGCACGACAAACACAAGTTTGAGTGAGGCGATCTTCAGGTCGTGCGAGCGCCGGGCGTCATTGTACTCCGCTTGCGACTTGTTCTTAAACTGCCGCAGCTCGGCGTCGATGCTGGCGATCGATTGTTTGATTTGATGCCGTTCGTCGTTGAGCGTGGTGATCGTCTCGTTGGCCGACTCGTATTCGTCTTGCGCTGTGTAAAAGCGGCTACGCGCATTCTCCATTGCCTGCCGGTCGACTTCGCTCGGTTTACCGCCGCCCTCGATGCTAAGCCGCTGTAGGTCGGCGATCTTGGTGAGCGCCGTCTCGGCGTTCCTCATGCTTTGCTGAAGCGTGCCCTGAATTTCCTCCTGTCGCTTGATTCGTTTTTCGACCCCGACAAGTTGCGTGGCCAAGTCGTTGGCTTCGTTCAGTTTTTCCTCCGGGACATGGCGTTTTTGAATCGCGTTGTAATCTGGCCCCGGCAGGTCGCCGATGTCGTTGAGCATGAAGCTCAGCAGCCAGATGAAAAAAAGCGTGAGTAACAGGCTTAGAAATCCGATCGCCAGCCGGAGCGGCCACGGTGCGTTGGGTTTTTTGAAAGTATCAGTCATGCCGTGGACGTTCGCCTGCCACACCCGGCCGGTCAAGCAAGCAGACGCCTAGTCAAGCGGCAGGGCGACTTGCAATTGAAGTGCAGCCGGCGGATGTTCGGTGCGGTACAATTGAAAATTATGACTCGCGTTTTTGTTTCAATCTTTTTGTCAGTTTTTTCGTTGTTGCCTATGGCCAAGCCGGCCACCGTCGGTGCGGCGAAGAAGCCCAACATTGTCATCATTGTTGCTGACGATCTTGGCTGGGCGGATGTCGGCTTTCACTCGGACCGCATCCCGACGCCGCACCTCGATCGGATCGCCCGTGAAGGTGTCGAGCTGGATCACTTTTACGTGTTCCCGATGTGCAGCCCGACGCGGGCCGGGTTGATGACCGGTCGCTATCCGATTCGGTTCGGCATGGCGCGTGCGGTGATTCCGCCGTGGCGGCATTTCGGACTTGCCCCGAGCGAGGTCACGCTGCCGGAGACTTTGGCCAGGGTGGGTTACCAGCACCGCGGCGTTTTTGGCAAATGGCACTTGGGCCACAACGACACGAAATGGCACCCGAACAGCCATGGTTTCACGCATTTTCACGGCCATTACAACGGGGCGATCGATTATTTCGACCTGACCCGCGAGGGCGAGCGCGACTGGCACATCAACGAGAGAGCCAGCGGCGAGCAGGGCTACTCGACCGACCTGATTGCCGGAGCGGCCAGCCGGTTCATCGCCCAACACGCAAAGGGTGCGGCGCCGTATCTTTGCTATGTCCCGTTCAACGCGCCGCACTCACCGTTTCAGGCACCTGAAAAACACCTGAAAAAATTCGCCCACTTGGCTAAGGGAAATGCGAAGGGCAAAAACAAAAACCTGCGGCAGAAGGTGGCGGCGATGGTGTCGTGCATGGATGACGGCATCGGGCGGATTCTCCGCGCGATCGACGACTCGGGCGAGGCGGACGACACGCTGGTTTGGTTTTTCAGCGACAACGGCGGCGTGTCGGCGATCGCGGACAACAACCTGCCGTTGCGCGGCAACAAGCTCGACGTTTGGGAGGGCGGCGTGCGCGTGCCGGCGGCCATCCGTTGGCCAGGCGGCGGGATTGTTGGCGGCGGCAAAGTCAGCGTGCCGCTGTCGTGCATCGATGTGTTGCCAACCTTGACCAAGCTCACCGTCGGCGAGTCATCATTCGGCCTTGGCAACAAGCCGTTCGACGGGCGGGATGTGCTGGACGTGTTGCAGGCCAAGCGCAAGCGGCTCGACCGCGAGTTGTATTTCTACCATGGCCAGGCCGGTGAGGAGCGGGAGAAAATCGCGATTCGCACGGCCAAGTGGAAGCTTATCATCAACGGACCGAACATCGCAGGCGGCGAGTGGCAAACAGCGAAGCACGAGCGGTTTTTATTTCGGATCGACCGTGATCCAAACGAGACGACCGATCTCTTGTTGAGTCACCCCGAGGTGGCCGACCGGCTTGTGAGAAAGTTGGTGGCGCATCGCAAGTTGCAACAACCGGGCGGCGTGGGCGTTTACAACGTAGGCAGAAAAAATTTCAAGGCACCCGCGGACTGGATCGTCAGGTGAGTGGCCTTTTGGGGACTTTAACCTTGTTTTCATTTTGTTTGAGGTTCACATTCTCGCACCGGTCATCAGCCGCAACCAACCCGATATCACGGATATCCATCCGCAATGAGTGAAGCCAAAAACACTGATCCGCTCAAGGAGCTGGATCTAGATCTGGAGTTTCTACCCGCTTGGGCGCAGAAACCGAATGACGCAAAACCGTTCGCCAACTATGCTGGCGATGAGAGACCCCGCTCGCGTGGACGTGGCGACTGGGGCGACCGATCTCCCCAGCGGCGCGACGACAATCGCGGCCGCGACTTCAAGGGCCGCGATGCAAAAGGCGGCGGCCAAGATCGCAAACGCGATGGCGACCGGGATCGCGGGCCGGGCGGCAACCGGGAGGGCGGCCAGCGTCCGAAATTTCAAAAGCGCGATGGCAAGCGGCCCTTCGACAAGAAGGGGGGCTTTCGCCGGAACGATCCGCCACCGCGCCCGCCGCTCGAGCTGGACGTGGCGATTCAGCCGGAGAAAAATGGCGTCGAGTCGCTCGCACGGCAGATCAAGCACACCGGCCGATCCTATCCGTTGTTCGACATTGCCCGACTGATCCTCGCCAAGCCGGAGCGCTACCTTGTCGTCCTCAAGACTCGGAAGAAGCAGGACGGCTCCATCGCCCAGCCGCTGTTTTTTTGCCAGATGGACGAGACAGTTTGGCTCTCCGAGGAACAGGCGGTGGATCACGTGTTGAGCCGGCACTTCGACACGTTTTACAAGACCGAAAAAATCGAGACCGACCCACCCAAAGGAACGTACACTTTTGTGGCGCAGTGTGGCATGAGCGACCAGATTCTTGGGCCGCCGAATTACCACGGCTATCAGGACAAGCTCCGCGCCATGCACGCGGACAGGTTCCCCCGGCTGCCGTTCGATGTCTTCAAGTCGCGTGTGAAAATCGTCCACGACGAGGAGGTCGTGAAGCAGTGGCTTGACGACCAGAGCTGGAAGACCGAGTACATCGCCATCAATCTGCCGGAAGAGACCAAGCTCGAGTCTCGTGAGGTGGTCCGCGAGCATTTCTGCCAGCATCACCTAGCCAACATGATCACCAGCGTGGACGACGTTGCGCTCAAGGCCAGTGTGTTCAACAAAAAAACACCGCCACGAATGCAGAACCTCGCCCGCTACGAGCTCGATGACCAAAGGCGCTTTCCGCTGAAGATCGTCAACGTGCTCAGCCAAGAGTTCAGCAGCCACGGCCTGCAGTTTTTCAAGCGCAAGAAAAGCGTCACCCATGTCTCGGTGTCGCGCCCGCATCATTTGAACCTCGAGCAAACCCCGGTGAGCGACAGTATACGCAATATCGTGACTTTTGTCATCGACAACCGCGACTGCACCCGCCGGATGATCCTCGACAAGTTTGCTCCCGAGCCGGAGAAACCGGAAGTTGCCGAGGCGCCAGCGGAGGGCGACGAGCCCAAGCCGGCTCCCCCGCTTTCCCCGGAGCGCACCGCCATACTCAGCGACCTGCATTGGCTCGTGCACCAAGGCCACGTCATCGAGTACGCCAACGGCCAAATGGAGATCGCCCCCAAGCCGCAGCCGCCCCAGCAAAAAAAGAAAAAGCCGAGGCGACCCAAAGCCGAAAAACCCGAAACGGGAGGGGAGAGTTCCACCTCGTCCCAAACCCCGGCAGACACTCCCGCCGCCGAGGAAACCAAGCTGGCCGAAACACACGAGCCAAGCACTGCCAAGCCGGAGTCAAGCGCCGAAACACCGGTTCCTGAAGCCAGCGACACGACCGTAACTCCCGAGCCAAGCCAAGCGCTTGGCCAAGCGGACACCGACGAGCCAACCGAAACGGGAGGAACGAGCTCCACTTCGTCCCAAACCCCCGCCGCTGAGGAAGCCAAGCCGGCCGAAACATCTGAGCCAAGCGCAGCCGAGCCCGAGCCAAGCGCCGAAACACCGGTTCCCGAAGCCAGCGACGCGACCGAATCTACCGAGCCAACCGAAGCCAGCGCCGTTGCCGAGGAACCAGCGGCCGCCGAAGAGATCCCTGCACCGGCCGATACTCCCGCCGAGGAAACCCCCGCCAACCCGGCCGGGTAGTGATTATTATTCCAGCAATCAAGCAGTGACCATTAGAGAAAACCATCC
>JABGZB010000429.1 GCA_018674955.1 Verrucomicrobiota bacterium
GAGCGAAGTGTATCTCAGAATCATAACCGATGACGATGACGACGTCATGCCTCCATCCGACTCCATCAAAAAACTGACTCAAAAAGAGAAGGATCTGATTAGGAGATGGATCAAGTCAGGTGCGAAGTATGAGAGTCATTGGTCATACGTCACGCCTGTGCTGCCAGCACCGCCTCAGTTTGAAGACAATCCTTGGCCTCGCAATGCCATTGACAGGTTTGTTCTGGCTCGGTTGGAAAAGGATGGGCTTGCACCGTCCGAGGAAGCAAGCCGCAGGATGCTTGTTCGGAGACTGACGTTGGACCTGACCGGTCTGCCCCCGACACTGGCGGAGGTGGAGCAATTCCTGAACGATCGTTCTCCCGACGCTTACGAAAAAGTGGTTGATCGTCTGCTTAACTCTCCTGCATACGGGGAGCACATGGCGCGCCCTTGGTTGGATGCTGCGCGGTATGGAGACACGCACGGGCTCCATCTAGATAACTACCGGGAGTTTTGGCCATACCGTGACTGGGTCATTGATGCTTTCAATCAAAACAAGCCCTTTAATGAATTTGTCAGGGAGCAACTTGCTGGCGATCTCCTGCCAAATCCCAGTTCGGCCCAGTTAACAGCCACCGGGTACAACCGCGCTCATGTCACCACCAATGAAGGAGGATCCATCAAGGAAGAGGTCCTGATTCGAAATGTCATGGATCGGGTGACCACATTCGCGACTGTGTTCATGGGCATGACATCGGGATGCGCAGTCTGTCACGATCATAAGTTTGACCCGTTGAAACAAAAGGAGTTTTTTCAACTCTCTGCTTATTTCAACAGTCTGGACGGGAATCCAATGGACGGGAACAACAAGGCTCACGCGCCGGTTATTCAGTTGCCCACCGATGAACAGGAGAAGGCGATAAAGGAACATCAGGAGCAACTCTCGTTTGTTCGGCAGGAGATCCGGAAAAAACTGGATACCTGCGATTATGAGGAACCAGAGAATCCCAAGCCGCTTCCAGCGCCTCAACCTGTGGAAACAGTCTGGGCAGAGGATGATCTTCCGCCCGGGGCCAAGCCGGAGGGAGAGTGGAAGATGGTCGAGAAAGACAGCAAACTGGTTTACAGCGGGGAAAAGGCCACCGTGCAGACAGCAACAGGGTTGAAACAGAATTTTTTCACCGGGGCCGAGAAACCGATCGTAATCGCAGACGGTGACAAATTGTTCACTTACATCTATTTGGATCCTGAAAATCCACCCAAGCAGGTCATGCTCCAGTGGAACGATGGCACATGGGAACACCGAGCTTATTGGGGTGAGAGCCTGATCGAATGGGGGAAGGATGGGACGGTAAGCCGGCGTCGCGTAGGTGAATTGCCAACCGCGGGAGAGTGGGTGAGGCTGGAGGTGGACGCTGGTTCGGTGGGACTCAAGCCTGGAGCCAAGGTTAACGGTTGGGCATTCACTCAGTTCGACGGGACAGTTTACTGGGATCAGGCCGGGTGGGTCACATCAACCAAGGACAAACAGGAATACGTTTCCTTCAACCTTTGGCTTGCGGCTTTGCGACAGGTTGAGAAACCGGCGTTGCCGGACAAACTGCTTCCGCTTATCAAGAAGGAATCCCTCAATGATTCAGGGCTTTCCCAACTTAAGGATCATTTTGTTGAGCATGTCTGCCTGAATACCCGCAAGCAATTTGAGCCTTTGCATCAGAGCATGAAAGAGTGGGAGAAGAAGATTGCTGATACCAAAAAGAATGCACCCACAACATTGGTGTGGAAGGAATTGAAAAAACCCCGGGACGCCTATGTATTGGATCGCGGCTTGTATGACCAGCGAAGAGATAAGGTGACCCGAAAAACACCGGAATTTCTGCCTCCTTTCCCCGAAGGCGCACCCCAGGACCGCCTGGGTTTGGCCGAGTGGTTGCTGAACGGAACCCACCCTCTCACTGCGCGGGTGACTGTGAACCGTTTTTGGCAGCAGGTCTTTGGAGTGGGCATTGTCAAGACTGCCGGGGATTTTGGAATGCAGGGTGAATGGCCCACGCATCCGGAACTGCTGGATTGGCTGGCTGTCCACTTTACCCAGTCCGGCTGGAATGTGAAGGAATTGATCCGCCTGGTGGTGACCTCCTCCACCTATCGGCAAACCTCAAAGGCGTCACCAGAACTTTACGACCTCGACCCGGAGAACAGGTTGTTCGCTCGGGGGCCGCGGTTTCGACTCGATGCGGAGGCGTTGCGGGATCAAGCTTTGGCGCTCAGCGGGTTGCTTGTCGAGAAAGTCGGAGGCCCCGGCGTCAAGCCGCCCCAGCCCGATGGGTTATGGTTCGTCGTAGGCTACACGGGTTCAAACACCGTTCGGTTTAAGAAAGACAACGGCCCGGAAAAGGTACATCGCCGCAGCCTGTACACATTCTGGAAGCGCACGGCTCCGCCACCGCAGATGAACACCTTTGATGCGCCGTCACGGGAGGTTTGCTCAGTGCGCCGTGAACGTACGAACACGCCTTTGCAGGCGCTGCTGCTGATGAACGACCCGCAATATTTTGAAGCCGCACGCGGCTTGGCTCAGCGGATCATGCAAAATGAGGGTGGCTCAATCGAGGAGCGCTTGGCCTACGGTTTCCGCTTGGCCACGCTGCGAAAACCATCGGCCAGTGAAAGCAGGTCGCTCGTGTCGGCCTACAACGATTTTTACGGTGAGTTCAAGTCCAACGCCGATGCCGCCAAAGGGGCGGTTGCTGTGGGCGAGTTGTCTCCGGATTCCGGGCTTGATCCGGTTGAACTGGCAACCTGCACGATGGTCGCCAACATCATATTGAACCTGGATGAGGTGCTGAACAAGGGCTAACTCGGACAACACACAAACGATAAGGTAACAAAATGGATCCAATACAAACATATCTCCAAAACCAAACACGCCGGCATTTTTTCCGGAACGGCGCACTCGGTCTGGGTTCCATGGCTCTGGGGTCGCTATTGGCCAAGGATCCTGCCTTCGCGGCGCAGGCTGCCAAGCGCAACGGAGTGCCGGGGATACCCGGCCTGCCTCATTTTGCCCCCAAGGCCAAGCGCGTCATCTACCTGTTCATGTCCGGTGCGCCATCCCAAATGGACATGTTTGACTACAAGCCCGAGATGGGGAAGTGGTTCGACAAGGATTTGCCGGAGTCGATTCGCATGGGCCAGAGACTCACCACCATGACATCAGGGCAGAAACGGTTTCCCGTAGCTCCGTCGATCTATAATTTCAAGAAGTACGATAACAATGAAAATGGAGCATGGATCAGTGAACTGCTGCCCCACACGGGAACCGTGGCAAAAGACTTGGCCATCCTCCGGACGGTCTATACAGAGGCCATCAACCATGATCCAGCGATCACCTATATCCTGACCGGTTTCCAAATTCCTGGCTTCGCCAGCATGGGAGCTTGGCTGAGCTACGGTCTGGGGAATGAAACTGACAACCTGCCGTCCTTTGTTGTATTGAACTCCACTTGGACGGGGCGCAAGGAGGCGCAGGCGCTCTTCAGTCGGTTGTGGGGCTCGGCGTTTCTCCCGTCCAAGCATCAGGGCGTGCTTCTTCGCTCTGCGGGCGACCCGGTGTTGTTTCTCTCCAATCCCAAAGGGGTTAGTCCCAAGGTGCGGCGGCGCATGCTCGATGCCCTTGATGAGTTGAACCAACAGCAATTCAATGAAGTTGGCGATCCGGATGTACAGGCGCGAATTGCCCAGTATGAAATGGCATTCCGCATGCAGTCCTCTATACCGGAACTTACCGACCTGAAAAAAGAGCCAGACTCAACATTTGAAAAATACGGGCCTGACTCGAAAAAGGAGGGAACCTTCGCCTACAACTGCCTGATGGCTCGGCGTTTGGCCGAAAGGGGCACGCGATTCACCCAGATTTTCCACCGAGGCTGGGACCAGCATTTCAAGCTGCCCAAGGATCTACCAAACCAGTGCCGCGACATTGATCAACCTGTTGCTGCCCTTATCAACGACCTGAAGGAACGCGGCTTGCTCGATGACACACTGGTCGTGTGGGGTGGGGAGTTTGGTCGAACCATCTATTGCCAGGGAGAATTAACCAAGACCGAGTACGGCCGGGATCACCATCCCAAGTGCTTCACCATGTGGATGGCTGGGGGTGGTGTCAAACCGGGGATAGTCCACGGCGAAACTGACGAATTCAGCTATAACGTGGTTCATAAACCCGTTCACATCCATGAGATCAATGCCACCATCCTTCACCTGTTGGGCATTGATGCCTGGCGGTTCAGCATGCCCGTCCAAGGGCTCGATGCCCGGTTGACTGGGGCCACCCGGGCTGAACCAGTAAGCGAAATCATGCTTTAGTGAAAACCACTTTAAAATATGTATAACATTCCACATGGCGGCTTTTTCAAGAAGGGGGCTGAGACAGCAAAACGAAAGTGTAACGCGGGCACGTCCAAGTGGCGCCAAATCGGTGACGTCATCGAAATCGCTAAGGATTACCGAACCGATGTTTACTGGGGCGGCGAGGTGGTGTGGTGCTACGCCGACTGGGCACGGCGGTTTGATCAGCGCAACTACCCGATCAGCCGTAAACGGGCCGAGGTGAGGTTTTGTAGTCGGCGATTTTGTCGGCATGGTTTGAGGATGAGAGGGATCAGGTCTTCCCGCAGATTTATTATCGGGTCAGGGTTGTTGAGTAGACCTCATTTGCGTTAATCGCCCCGGTTTCCCAATGTTTTAAGGGATTTTGGTGTAGAAGCTGAAAAAGTGTGACCAAAGGTGTGACCGAGAAAACACTCAAAAATTAAGTCATTTGTAATCAATAGGTTAGATACGACTGTAATGAAACACCTCCTAATAACAACAATCGCAGCCGTGGTACTGGCTACGTGTTCAAGCTTGACAGCCTAAGGCAAATAAGATAATTTTTCTGATCCTTTACGAATAATAAAAACTAAATTAAACATATCCACCGTTGTTCTGGCTTTGTTCAGCTTAATTGCCGTTCAGACAACCGTTGCCCAAGTCCCGAATACCAGTCCTGCTAAAGAAGCCCTAAAAGGTATGCGGCCTTTTATCGGTAATTGGACGGGAGAATCTGATGCCTTTAGCGGATTTGAAGGGTTGGAAGAAGGTGGAAAAATCCTATGGGCGGCACGTTTTCGCTGGCTACAAAATAAAACTGCTGTTGAATTTACTAGTCAGACTAAATACAAGAATACTGACAAGAGATTTAACTCTGCTAGTCAGATAATGTCCCTTGACGCCGCAACGGGAAAATTACGCACAATCGGTCATGGGCACGATGGAAGTGTCTATTGGTCGAATACGGGGACGATGGAGATTAAGGGCAAAAGTATTACCCTGATAATAAATGAGATAACCATTAACAAAACAAAATCCAAATACACTGTAAAGTTCACTAAAGAGAGTCCGAAAACATTATCACTTCAATTAACAGATGCTTATGTAGATGGTAAAAAACAGAAAGATTGGAAAGTGAAGCTGCATCGCATAGCAAAATCCCCCCGCCCAGCACAGTCGGAGGTATCGGCTGAAGAAGCCGAAAAGATCACGGAAGAGATCACGCAACTCACAAAAGAATGGAGCAAAGTTCACACCACCAAAGATTTTGATCACCTGAGAAGGATTTGGTAGACGATTTTTCTTACACCGACAACGATGGCAAAGTGGATAAGAGAGAAGACGGATTCGCTTTCTTCGAGGATAATACCGACACGATTACCAGTTCGGGTGTTGTGGCCTTTGACTTACGCGTGTATGGCAAGAACTTCGCGATTGGCAATGGGGATCACCATGAGTCAGGAACAGACAAAGATGGCAAGTCATTTAGCAGAAAAGTTCGCTTCACAAATGTCTGGATGCGGAAAAACGGCAGGTGGCAAGTTGTGAGGGGACACTCTTCTCCACTCGAATAAACTCACGCTGGACTTGGGTGGTACTGCTGACCGCTTGACGGTGAACTGGCATTGGCTTCTCATTGGGTTGTTATGGAATTACTCAGCGATGCTGGACAAATGCAGTGAGAACCATAATTTCAATAGCTTGGATAGTTATCGGAATTTATTGCTTCAACCTAATGGATGACGGCCCGTGGCGTAAACTTTAGTTTATCGCCATGATGATTGTAGCCGGTATTATTCAAATCTGGGGAAACAGAAGAGGCAGCGGTAGAGAC